>NZ_JBHUWH010000428.1:0-6640 GCF_042670125.1 Kitasatospora sp. NPDC057198
TCGCCGACCAGGGCCCTGCTGGTCGCCGGACCGGAAGCGAAACCCGAACGCGCCTGGTACCGGCGGCTGGTGCCGTTCGTCGTCCCGGTGATCCTGGTCGCGGGCGCGACCACCGCCGTGGAACTGCTCCCGTACGGCTCCCCGCCGAAGGAGACCCAGGGCTCGCCGAAACTCCCCGACTCCACCGACCCGGCCGCCCCCGCGAACTCCGCCGGCTCCACCGGACCGTCGACGTCCGGCACCCCCACCACCGCCGGCCCGACGCCGGACACCGGCGCCTCCGCCACCCCGCCCGCCGCGCCGACCCCGGACGCGGACGCGACCCCGGACGCGGGCGGACCGGGCAACGGCGGTGGCAGGGGCGGCAGTTCGACGGGCAGCGGTTCGACGGGCGGCAGCACCGGCAAGAAGTCCGGCTCGACCCCCGCCACCACCCCCGAGCCGAACCCGGCACCCACCCGCACGCCGGCACCGGCACCGACGCCCGCCAAGGCGTACGGCCCCCGCTGCGTGTTCAACGGGCAGGCGACCTGCAGCAGCGACGACCCGACCGTCGAGATGACCTACACCGGCGGCTGGACCGACTGCACGTTCACCTTCACCACCACCTGGGGCGACGGCACCACCACCTACACGGACGTCGCCGGCACCGGCTCCACGGACGTGCGCAAGGTCTACGCCACCCACCACTACGCCCGCCCCGGCACCTACACGATCAACCTCCGGGCGGTCACCGACTCCGGCTTCTGCCTGGCCACCGGAGGCACCTTCACCTTCACCCTGACCGGCTGACCGGCTGACCGGCTGACCGGCTGACCGGTGGGCCCGTGGACGACCCGGGCCGACGGCTGCCCGAACCGGGGGAGGCGGAGCCGAGCCGATCGGATCCGGTCCCGCCTTCCGCCTCCCCCTCAGCCCTCCTGCGGTGGCCGGCCGACCTCTACCCGGACGTGGCCGCCGCCCGTCGTGGAGTCGTAGGCGCCCGCCCGTACGGACCCCACGAAGGCGGCCCAGGTGCGGGGGCCGAAGCGCAGGGCAGAGCCCTCCGGGTCCTTCGAGTCCCGTACGCCGATGCCCGCCGCGATGTCGGCGACTTCCACGCAGCAGGCGTTCTCGTTGAGGCTGTACGAGCTCTTCCGCCACCTGATCGCCGGTTCCCTCATGGCGTGCTCTCCTCTCCCGTACCGTACGCAGGGGACGCCGCGCGAAAACCCGGCGGCGATTTTCGTCTCCGGCCCGCCCGGTGGCGGGCGGGTGGCAGTGTCCGCTACGGTACGCGCCGGCTCGCCCGTGGCGGAATCCACGGATCGGCGTAGGAACGTCCGCTTCGCCGGTCGGTGCGGGAGCACCGGGAGGGGGCGCTCGTCTCCTTCACCGCCGGTTCCGCGGCGGGGAGTTGGGCCCCTGCGGCATACTCTGGGCCGTGATGAATTCCGATCGGACAGGCGGGCCGGCACCGGAGGTGCCCGTTCCCGCGCCCCGGGGCCTGCTCGGGACGGTGTGGCGCGCGCTGCTGGTGCTGGTCGCGGCCCTGGCGGCGATCGCCGCCGGAGGCTGGGGCACCTCGAAGGCCGCGGAGATCGACTCGCGGTTGGCGGCGGCGCCCGCGATGGCGGCCGGGTTCGTCGTCCTCGCCACCGGGCTGTCCATGCTCCGGGCCAAGCCCTGGTACGTCCTGGTGCCCGGCCTCGCGGCGGTGGCGGCCACCTCCTCCGGCGGCCTGGCGTTCCACTTCCACCTGGTCACCGACGGGCGGATCCGCCTGGACACCCTCGGCATCCGGGTGCTGGCGGGCAGCCTCGCGGTCGGCCTCCTCGTCACCGTCGTCGGCCTCCTGGTCGCCGTCGTCGTGGGCCACCGCCACCCCTGGGAGGCCCCGCCCAAGGGCAGCGGACCGGTCGGCGGCACCGCGCCGAACTGACCGGGTTCCAGGGCGAGTTCGTTGCCGTGGGCCGGTGGTGCCGGTACGGAGTTCCGCGCCGGGGCCGTGCCGCTGCGGCATACTCTGGTTCGTGACGACTGTTGATCGAACGGGGGGACCGGTGCCGGAGGCGCGCGTCCCCGAGCCCCGGAGCGTTCCGGAGACGGTGTGGCGTGCGCTGCTGGTGCTGGTCACGGCCCTGGCCGTGATCCCCGCCGGAGCCTGGGTCACGTCCAAGTTCCTGGACACGGACGGGAAGTACGCGATGGTGCCCGGACTGGTGGCCGGGGGTGCCGTCCTCGTCCTCGGGATCTCCACGCTCCGCTGCAAGATCTGGTACATCGGCGTACCCGGGATCGCGACGGTGGCGGCCACCTTCGCCGGCGGCCTGGCGCTCTCCTCCCACCTGGTCTCCGACGGACGGCTCCACCTGGAGAACCTCGGCCTGCGGCTGCTGGCGGGCAGCCTCGCGCTCACCCTCCCCGTCGCCGTCCTCGGTGTCCTGGTCGCCGCCGTCGCGGGCCACCGCCACCCCTGGGAGCCCCCGCCGAAGGACGAGGCGGGCCCGGTGCCCCCCACCGCCCGCTGAGTCGGGGCGGGCCGGGGGCGACGGGCTGACAGCGGCGGTCGCCCGCTGCTAGGTTCGTCCGCGTCGGATGCGGCGGAGCTGCCGTGCCGGGTGCGGCGGAGCTGCCGTGCCGGGGTGTGCCGGAGGGGGTGGGGTTGATGGTTGCCGGGAGCGGGTTCCGTCACGTCCCGAACCGGGTCGCCGACTGAGCGGGCTGCTGCCGCCGGCGGGCCGGGCCGCTTCACGACTCCGGAGTTCACCACCACCATGCACAACCCTTCTTCTCCGTACGTTCCTTCCCGCCCGCTGAGCCTGCTCGTGCTGGGCGGCACGCGTTTCGTGGGTCGCACCCTCGTCGAGGCCGCGCTGGCCGGGGGGCACCGGGTGACGCTGTTCAACCGCGGGCGGACGGCGCCCGCGCTCTTCCCCGACGCCGCGGGCGTCGAGACCGTGCTCGGCGACCGCACGGCCGACCTGTCCGCGCTCGACGGGCGGCGCTGGGACGCCGTGGTCGACGTGGCGGGCTACGAGCCGGAGGTGGTCCGCCGCTCGGTGGCGGCGCTGGCCGGTCGGGTCGGCCGGTACGTCTTCGTCTCCTCGCTGTCGGTGCTGGCCGACCAGGCCACCGTGCAGGACGAGAGCGGTGAACTGCTCGACCTCGACGGCGAGTTGGCGCCGCACCAGCTCTACGGCGCGCGCAAGGCGGCCTGCGAGCGGATCGTGCTGGACGCCTGCGGGGAGCGGGCCTGCGTGGTCCGCCCCGGCATGATCGTCGGACCGTACGACCCGACCGACCGCTTCCCGTACTGGCCGCGACGCTTCCAGCGCGGCGGCCGGGTGCTGCTGCCGGGCGCACCGGAGGACGCCGCCCAGTTCGTCGACGTCCGCGACCTGGCCGGGTGGATCCTGGGCTGCGTCGAGCGGCAGCGCGCCGGCGTGTACCACGTGACCGGGCGCACCCTGCCGTTCGGTGAGTTCTTCGCCGCCTGCCGGGAGGTGGTGAACCCCGCCGCGGAACCGGTCTGGGTCGGCGGTGAACTGCTGCTGCGGGCCGGCGTCGACCCGTGGATGGGCGTGCCGATGTGGATCGCCGGCCCCGAGTGCGCGGCGATCAACCGGGTGGACGTCTCCCGCGCCCTGGCCGCCGGGCTGACGTACCGTCCGCTCGCCGAAACCATCGCCGACACGCTGGCCTGGGACAACGCGCGCGGCGGCCCGGCCGCCGGCACGGAAGGGCTCACGGCGGAGGCGGAACGGCGGCTGCTGGACGAGCTGACCTGACCCGCCGCTGAGCCGGGCGGGGCCCCGGGCCGGGGACGACGAGCGGCCCTGGCCCCGCTCGGCAGGGCCGTAGGCGCCCGGCACGCCGACAGCACGCACCGAGGGGGCACCCCCAGCCCCCCGGGGGGGGCGGAGGTTCGGGGCCCGGCTTCGGGATCCAGGGGTGTGCGGTGGCGGCCCTCGCGGTGCTGACGGTGGAAGGCGGCACGAGGTGGTTCGTAAGCGCATCGGGTGACAGCACCGGCCCCGTCGCTGGAACGCCCCGGTCCGGCAGCGTTGGCTTCTGTCACCGTGTCAACCGGAGCGAACCCATCGGGTGATCAGATGAGACCGTACGAACCACACCGCCCAGCCGTCCGGGTCCTGGCCCGAACCGCGACGGTCGCTGCCGCGCTGGCGCTGCTCGGCGCGGCGCCCGCGCTGAGCGCACTGCCACCGGCCGACCCCTACGCCAACGGCACGCCGATCACGCTGTCGGGCACCAACGACCCGGCGGCCGGGAAGTACGACTTCACCGGCAACCTGGTCTACGGCGGCGGCAACAACGTCAGCCCGCCGCTGACGTCGACCGACCTGAGCGTGGACGCCACCGCCCGCTACCACCAGAACATCTACGGCGGGAACTTCGCCGGCGACCTGGACGGCCCGGCGAAACTTGCCTACGCCGGTGCCACCCCGGACCTGACGAGCACCGCCGCCCGGGGCTACCAGGCGTTCTTCCTGACCGGCGGCAACAAGAGCGGCACCAGCGGGCCGACCACCGTCACCATGACCGACGGCTGGGTGCGCGGCTGGGTGCTCGGCGGCGGCGAGGGCCCGGTGGTCGGCGACACCCACGTCGTGGTGAGCGGCGGACTGATCGGGCCGATGCCGGCCTCCACCGAGACCGTCGGCCAGGCCGAGATCTACGGCGGCGGGATCAACCCCGGTGGCACGGTGCGCGGCGACACCCACGTCACCGTCAAGGGCGCGGTCTACGACGCGGCCACCTACCGGCCCGGCGACAAGGTCACCCTGGTGCGCCAGCACGTGCTCGGCGGCGGCTCCTCCGGCGCGGTGGTCACCGGGAACACGTACGTGTCCATCGAGGGCGGCACCGTGATGGGCATGGTCTGCGGCGGCCCCGGCGGCGGCGGAGTGGCCAGCAACCTGATCGGCGACACCCACGTCACCGTCAGCGGCGGCAGGCTCACCACCCTCGCCGGCTCCGCCGCCGGCGGGTCCGTGTTCGGCGGCGGCTACGCCGGCAAGACCCTCGGCGGCGGCCAGAACGTCACCGGCAGCACCCACGTCACCATCGAACCCGGTGCCGACCTGACCGGCTCCGTCTACGGCGGCGGCTACGCGGGCTCCAGCGGCCTGCAGCCCAACACCGTCAGCGGCGACGCCGACGTCCTGGTGCACGGCGGCCGCATCGGCACCAACCTCTACGCCGGCGGCTACGGCTCCTCCAAGGTCAACGGCACCGCCACCGTCCGGCTCCAGGACATCGCGCCCGGCAACCCCTTCGCCGCCGACTTCACCCGCCAGCTGCTGCGCGGCGGCATCGGCACCGGCGGCACCGCGAACGCCGTCTTCGACCACTACACCGCCGGCTACCTGGGCAGCGTCGGCACCACCGGCACCGGCCAACTGGACACCGTCCGGTTCGTCAACGGCACCGAACTGGCCGTCACCCCCGCCAAGTTCTTCGGCCGCAACTGGACCGTCGGCGACGGTTCCCGCGTCGACGTCGCCGCCCCCGGCACCATGAGCACCGTCTCCTTCACCACCGCCGGCACCCTGCGGCTGAACGCCCCCGCCGCGCCCGCGAACCTCACCGCCACCGTCGGCAAGGACTGGCGCTCCGACGGCGGCACCCTGGCGATGTCCGCGACCACCGACACCGCCAAGAACTTCCTCGACATCACCGGCGCCGCCGGCTTCGCCCCCACCGCCGACCGCGCCGCCGGCGGGCCCGTCGACATCGCCCTCGCCCTCGACGGGGGCTGGGACGGCTCCCGGATCGACCTGGTCCGCTCCGGCGCCCCCAGCCAGGCCGGCGCGTTCACCATGACGCCGGTCCCGGTCGACAACGCCGCCTTCCACGGCCTGGCCGTGCTGCGCTCGGAGACCAACGCCAAGGGCGGCATCACCTGGTACCTGGCCGCCGAGCCCCGCTACACCGTCGTGGTGCACAACGGCACCCTGCCCGGCGGCGCCACCACCGGCGACTTCGCCGCGGGCGACCCGGTCCGGCTGAGCGCCGACGAACGGCCCGGCGAGCGCTTCACCGGCTGGAGCGTCGACGCGGGCGGCCCGCTCACCGGCCTCGACCCCACCGCCGCGCGGACCTCCTTCACCATGCCCGCCAACGACGTGGTCGTCACCGCCCACTTCGAGCCCGACCCGGGCCCCAGCCCGACGCCCACGCCGAGCCCGACGCCAACCCCCACGCCGAGCCCGACACCGACGCCCGGTCCGACACCGAGCCCGACCTGGCCGCCGCACCCCCCGGGCCCGCTGCCGCCCACCGGGACCTCCTCCGTGCTCGGCCTGGCCTCCGTCATGGCCGTGATCCTGACCCTGGCCGGAGCCGTCCTGCTACGGCAGTGGCACCTGCGCCGCCGCCACTGACACCGCACGCCCCGTGAACCACGGGCGGGGGCGGAGGACCTGAACCGGCCCTCCGCCCCCGCCCCTTCCCGTTCCGGCAACGCGTCACCCGCATCGCCGGGCGGTCGGCAGCCCGCCCGCTCCGAGCAGCCGCCCGCCGCCGGGGCCGCCGAGGGTCCGGCCGAAGACGCTGTTCAACCGCGGGCGGACGGCGCCCGCGCTCTTCCCCGACGCCGCGGGGGTCGAGACCGTGCTCGGCGACCGCACGGCCGACC
>NZ_JBHUWH010000429.1:0-6628 GCF_042670125.1 Kitasatospora sp. NPDC057198
CCGCCGCTCCCCACCGAATTCACGGCCGGTTACCCGTCCGTCAATTCCGGCGTGAGCTGGGTCACTTCGAACAATTCGCGCCCGAGAGGGTCGAATTTCGGCTACCGTTCGGACCGCAACGGAGTCGCATTCGGGTGCTCCGGCTCGGGGGAGCGGAGTGCCGCAATGCGGTCGCCGATGCGGCCGTACGTCGCACGGGGGACTGCTGCCGGTCCACGGCGGGGGAGGGACGAAAAGCGCTTCGACGCTGAGGCGCCAGGGGGATTGCGGCGGCTCTCCTCCACCCGAGCCCGCCGAACGGCTGGCCCGGCAGCAGCGTGTACGTGTGCCGCGGGTGCGGCGGGGGGCCAGTCCCGCCACCGCACCCGCGGTCCGACCGTTCACCGGCCACCGGTCACCGTCCGTCGGCCACCGACCACCGGCCACCGTCCGCCGGGCCCGCAGCCTCAACCACCGCAGCCGCCGACCACCGCGCCCGCCGATCACCGCAGCCGCGGGCTACTGGTCGGTGAGCACCGACCGCAGCCGGGTGGTCCGGTCGTGCGCGGGCCGCTCCGCGACCGCCTGCTGCAGCGCCGGGCCGGTCGCGTGCACCACCGACAGGTGCCGTTCGGCGCGGCCGAACGCCGAGTACACCCACTGCCTGGTCAACTGCCCGGACGCCTCCGGCGGCAGCACCACGACCACCGCGGGCCAGCGCCGCCCGACCGCCTGGTGGGCGGTCAGCGCCCAGCCGTGGCGCAGCTTCCCGGCCTGCGCCGGGGTCAGGGTGATCCGGCCGCCGTCGGCCAGTTCCACGTGCAGGCCGTCGGCGTCGCCGTCCAGCACCCGGCCGGGCAGGTTGACGCCCAGCGCGGGGGAGTGCACCACCCGGTCGCCCGGGTCGAAGCCGCCGAACCGGCCGGGGCCGGGGTTCAACCGGGCCTTGGCGGCCGCGTTCAGCGCCCGGGTGCCGGCCGGGCCGCCGTGGCCCGGGGTCAGCAGCACCGTCTGCTCGGACGGCACGGACAGCGCCCGCGGGATCGAGTCGGTGAGCAACTGGACGGCCCGGTGCACGGCCTCCCCGCCGTCCCGCGCGGGGAGGATCACCACCTCCTTGTCGGGGGCGTCCACCTGCTGCAGTTCGCCGATGCCGACGCCGGAGACCAGTTCGCCGATCGGCCCGAAGTCCGGCGTCAGGGAGGACACCGCGGGGCAGGGCTTGGCGGCCAGCAGGTCGGCGAAGAACCGCCCCGGGCCTGCCGACCACAGGCCGCCCGGGTCTCCGGAGAGCACCAGCCGGGCGCCGTCCGCGAGCGCCTCCAGCAGCGTCGCCGCGGTCTCCACGTCCAGCAGCGGGGCGTCCAGCACCACCAGGACGTCCAGTTCGAGGGTGCCGTCCAGCGCGCGCGGCACGTCCGCGCCGTACAGCAGGTCGTGCAGGGTGCCGATCCGCCCGGCGGCGGGGGAGCCCTCCGGCAGCAGCGCCGCCAGCGCGTCCCGCCCCTGGCCCGTCCAGGTGGCGGCCCAGCTGCGCAGGCCGAGGGCGGCGGCGGCGTGCAGCAGCGCGGCCGGTTCGGACCGGGCCGCCTCGCCGCCGGTGTGCAGCACCAGGCCGGAGTCGGCCGCGGCCCGGACCAGCGCCTGCGCGGAGCGCGAGGGCGCGGCCGCGGCGGCCTCCTCCCAGGCGGCCGGGCCGGCCCCCTCCCCGTCCTCCGCGGGCGCGAAGGTGGACAGCAGCCGGACCAGGCCCTCGCCGAGGCTCTCCTCGGCCAGCGCCAGGCGCTCCAGGGCGAGCATGGTGCGGACGGGCGGCTCCTCGTCCTCGTCGTGGCTGCCGGGCGGCAGCGGCAGCTCCTCCTGGAACGGCATCGCCCGCCCGTCCTCCAGCACCGCCCCCAGAGCGCCCTCCGGGTCCGGTACGCGCTGGGCGCGCAGCGCCTCGGCGACCTCGCCGAGCTCCTGCGCCGAGTGCCCGCGCAGCGCGGCCTGCTCCAGCAGCCAGAGCGCCAGGGCCTGGGCGCGGCGCGGGTCGTCCGGCCGGGCGGCGGGGCCGAGCAGGCCCTTGGCGAAACCGTCGGCGTGCTCGGGGCGCACCCCGGGCAGCGAGAGCACCGCCCACGGGTCCTCCCGCAGCTGTTCGGCCGCGCCCTCGCCGAACTCGGCCAGCGCGGCGGGCGCCAGCTCGGCGGGCGCGCCGCCGGCCGCCAGCACCTCGCCGACGGCGGCCAGCGCGGCCCGGCGCTGCGCGTCGTCGAGCGGCACCTCGGGCCGCGCGGCGGCCGGCCGGCGGACCGGGCGCTCGGCCGGAACGGGCACGGACACGGGCGCGGCCACGGGATCGGGCGCGGCTACGGGCGCGGGCTCCACGGACCGCACCCCCGCCGTGCTCCCCACCGGCTCCGGCTCCTCGGACGGCTCGCCGGCCGTGCTCCCGACCGGCTCCGGCTCCTCGGACGGCTCGTCCGCCGCGTCCGCCACCTCACGCGGGGGTGGGGGCGGGGCGACGATGTCGTTCGCGTTGATCGCGCCGATCGCCCTGGCGAGCTCGGCCACCTTGGCGGCGCGCTCCTCGGCGGTGAGCGACGCACCGGCGGGCCGCCCACCGGCGCCGCTCTCCTGGCTGGCCTGGCCGACCGGGCCGCCGTCCCGGCCGGTCGTCGGGGCGGCCGTCGGCTCGGCCCGGTTCTCGGCCGGGCGCTCCTCGGGGGTGGTCATCGCGGGAAGGCTCCTTCGACGGGCGGGACGGTCACAGCTCCGTCCAGCCCTGGTCCGGGTAGCGGTGCACCGGGGCCGACACGTCGTCCAGCGCAGCGCGGATCTCACCCGGAAGCGTAAGGGCCTCGACCGACAGCGAGGACTGCAGTTGGGCGGCGGTGCGGGCGCCCAGCAGGGTGGCCGACACGCCGGGGCGGTCGCGGACCCAGGCGAGGGCGACCTTGAGCGGGGTGGAGGCGAGCCCGTCGGCGGCGGTGGCCAGCGCGTCCACGATCCGCCGGGACGCCTCGCCCAGGTACGGCTGCACCGACCCGGCGGGGTGCGGGGAGGCGCCGCGCGACTCGGGCGGCACGCCGTGCCGGTACTTGCCGGTCAGCACGCCCCGGCCGAGCGGCGAGCAGGCCAGCAGGCCCACCCCGGCGTCCAGCGCGGCGGGCAGCGCCTCGCGCTCGATGCCGCGCTGCAGCAGCGAGTACTCCAGCTGGACGGAGGCCAGCGCGGTGCTGCCGGGCACCGCGTGCTGCCGGGCCGCGGACTTGGCCAGCTGCCAGCCGCTGTACTGGCAGACCCCGACGTACCGGGCCCGGCCGGAGGAGACCGCCAGGTCGAGCGCGTGCAGGGTCTCCTCGGTGGGGGTGGCCGGGTCGTACGCGTGCACCTGCCACAGGTCGACGTGGTCGGTGTTCAGCCGGCGCAGCGAGGCGTCCAGGGCGTTCAGCAGGTGGCCGCGGGAGGTGTCGTGGCGGCGCGGGCCGGGCAGCGCGCCCGCCTTGGTGGCGATCACCAGCTCGGAGCGCGGCACCAGGCCGTCGGTCAGCCGGGACAGCAGGTACTCGGCGCCGCCGTCGGCGTACCCGTCGGCGGTGTCGACCAGGGTGCCGCCCGCGTCCACGAACGCCTTCAACTGCTCGGCGGCCTCGTGCTCGTCGGTGTCCCGGCCCCAGGTGAGGGTGCCCAGGCCGAGCCGGGAGACCCGCAGGCCGGTGCGGCCGAGCTGTCGCTGTTCCATCGCGCCCTCCGTCACGCCCGCTGCGCCAAGTGGCGATGGTGCGGCAAGTAGTGGCAAGTAGTAATGGTGCAGGTCGGGGGCGGTGCCCCCCACGTGCTGTGAGGGTAGCGGCGAAACCCCCCGGGGCCCGGGACCACCCGCGCGCCGCGCCGCCGCGCGCGCCGGGCTGTGACCCGCACCACCCCTACCGGCCGGTAGCACCGCCCCGGCGGGGCGGCTACGCTCACCCGCACCACCCGACTGGAAGGCTTGGGCACATGCGACTCGGGATCAACCTCGGCTACTGGGGCCTCGGCCTGGACGCCGACAACATCGCGGTGGCCCAGGAGGCCGACCGCCTCGGCTACGCGGTCTGCTGGGCCGCCGAGGCGTACGGCTCGGACGCCGCCACCGTGCTGTCCTACGTGGCCGCGAGGACCGAGCGGATCGACGTCGGTTCGGCGATCTTCCAGATCCCGGCCCGCACCCCCGCGATGACCGCGATGACCGCCGCCACCCTGGACACCCTCTCCGGCGGCCGCTTCCGGCTCGGCCTCGGGGTCTCCGGCCCGCAGGTCTCCGAGGGCTGGTACGGCGTCAAGTTCGACAAGCCGCTGGCCCGCACCCGCGAGTACGTGGAGATCGTCCGCAAGGCGATGTCCCGCGAGCGGTTGGTGCACGACGGCCCCCACTGGACGCTCCCGCTGCCCGGCGGGCCCGGCAAGCCGCTCAAGCTCACCGTCCACCCCGTCCGCGAGCGCATCCCGCTGTACATCGCCTCGATGGGCCCGAAGAACCTCGAACTCACCGGCGAGATCGCCGACGGCTGGCTCGGCCTGTTCTTCGCCCCCGAGCACGCCGCGCTCTCCACCGGCGCCCTCGCGGCCGGCCGCGCCAGGGCCGGGCTCACCCTGGACGGCTTCGACCTCTGCCCCACCGTCAACATCGCCGTCGGCACGGACGTCCGGGCCGCCGCCGACACCCTGCGCGACTACACCGCCCTCTACCTCGGCGGCATGGGCAGCAAGGAGAAGAACTTCTACAGCCGACTCGCCCGCCGGATGGGCTTCGAGCAGGCCGCCGACGAGGTGCAGACCCACTACCTGGCCCGCGACAAGGCCGCCGCCGCGGCCGCCGTCCCGCACGAGTTCATCGACGCCACCGCCCTGCTCGGCGACACCGCCCGGATCGCCGACCGCATGCAGGCGTACGCCGCCGCGGGCGTCACCACGCTGACCCTGGCTCCGGCCGGGTGGTCGCTGGACGAGCGGATCGCCGCCCTGCGCACCGGGGTCGAGGCCCTGGAGCGCGCCGGACTGGCCTGACGCACCCTCACGGAGGGCCGACCGGACACCCGCCGGCCGGCCCTCCGGACACCCGCCGGCGGGCCCTCCGGACACCCGTCGGCGGGCCCTCCGGACACCCGTCGGCGGGCTTGGCCGAATAGTGCCCTTGACGAACCGTCCGGCCGCGTGGACCACTGTTCCGGACGGCGGAGTTGATGGACCGGCAGTGGCCGGATCCGTTCTGACCTGCGGCTCTGCCGGAACGCAAAGGGCTGGGAAAGATCTCGCTTTGCCGGGCGGGAAGGTTCCGATACGATCGCCCGGTTCGCCGCCTTGTGGGCCAGTCCCGCGGCGGCCCGTCGCCGTACGACTCGCTTCCCAGGGGGGAACCTTGAGCATCCGCCGCTCGCTCGCCGCTGCCGTCTTCGTGGCCGCGGTCTCCGCGCCCACCGTGCTGGGCGCCACCCAGGCCATGGCCGACACCGGCCCGGTCGGCCAGTCCCAGCCGGACCTCGCCACCCCGGACACCGACCCGTCCGACGACGCGCCCGCCCCGTCGGTCACCCCGGCCGCGACCGAGGCCAAGGCCGCGTTCGCCGCCGCGGACGAGTCCCCGTCCCCGAGCGCCACCGGCGACCCGACGGGCGACCCCACCGGCGACCCGACCGGTGACCCGACGGGCACGCCCACCGGCGACCCGACCGGCACGCCCACCGGTGACCCGACGGGCACGACGACCGGCGAACCTACCGGCACTCCCACCGGTGACCCGACGGGCACCCCGACCGGCGACCCGACGTCGGACGAGGAGAAGGCGCTGCGGGCCAAGCTCGACGAAGCGATCGCCGAGACCGGGCACAGCCAGGAGTACTACGACGCGGCCGCCACCGCCAAGGCCGGCACCATCGACGACGTCCGCAACTTCCTGGACGTCCTGCGGCCCCAGATCGTCGCCAAGGAGGCGGCGCAGAAGGAGCTCGACCAGAAGCGCGCCCAGCTCCAGAAGATCATCGACGACACCGACAACTCCGCCGCGATCCGCGCGGAGGCCCTCCGGATCCAGCAGGGCACCGACGTGGCGGCGATGGACCAGTTCCTCACCGTGGGCTACCCGTCCATGGTGGACGCCGAGAACCGCTCCGCGGTCCGGGCGATCCTGGCGGCCCCGGGTGTCGGCAACCACGTCCGCGCCGCCGCGAACGCGGCCCTGGCCGGCAGCGCCGCCGACGTGGTGGACTTCCTGGAGAACGTCGACTCCTACTACGAGGAAGACCTGCGCGACCTGGTCAAGCAGGCCCTCAGCAACGGCGGCCCCGAGGTCCGCAAGGCCGCCCAGGCCGCGCTGGACCAGGGTGACAAGTACACCCTGCTCGCCTTCCTGACCAGCGGCCTCGACGCGGCCCGCGCCCTGGACGCCGCGGCCAACCAGTACGTCGACGACGGCCTGGGCAACCCGAGCATCCCGCAGCTGCCGAGCAACTCCAAGAGCGAGCTGACCGACGTCACGCTGGACGACGGCACCACCGCCGACGCCACCGAGCTGGCCTCGACCGGCACCGACGCCCCGATCGGCGGCCTGACCGTCGGCGGCGCCACCGCGATCCTGCTCGGTGCGGGCACCCTGGTGGTCGCCCGCCGCCGCCAGCAGTCCTGACGC
>NZ_JBHUWH010000430.1:0-6624 GCF_042670125.1 Kitasatospora sp. NPDC057198
GGCCGGAACGGACCGACGAGGAGAAACGGCGACATGCCGAAGCAGAAGACGCACAGCGGCGCCAGCAAGCGCTTCAAGATCACTGGCTC
This sequence comes from Kitasatospora sp. NPDC057198, assembly GCF_042670125.1. Lineage (NCBI taxonomy): Bacteria > Bacillati > Actinomycetota > Actinomycetes > Kitasatosporales > Streptomycetaceae > Kitasatospora > Kitasatospora sp. NPDC057198. Next base: position 90 of record NZ_JBHUWH010000430.1, read on the forward strand.
CGGGAAGGTGCTGCGCGAGCGTGCCGGCCGTCGCCACCTGCTCGAGCACAAGCCCTCGACGCTGACCCGCAAGCTGGCCGGCAACGCCGAGATGGCCCCGGGCGACGCGAAGAAGATCAAGAAGCTTCTCGGCAAGTGATCGCCCGCCCGCGACCGCGTCGCGGGCACCAGCTGATCCTTTCCGACCGAATCGAATAACGGACCGCCGGCACGACCCGAGGTCCGGAACCAAGGAGTAATGAAGTGGCACGCGTCAAGCGGGCAGTGAACGCCCACAAGAAGCGCCGGGTCATCCTCGAGCGGGCCTCCGGCTACCGCGGTCAGCGCTCGCGCCTGTACCGCAAGGCCAAGGAGCAGGTCACCCACTCGCTCGTCTACAACTTCAACGACCGCAAGAAGCGCAAGGGCGACTTCCGCCAGCTCTGGATCCAGCGCATCAACGCCGCTGCCCGTGCCAACGGCATCACCTACAACCGCTTCGTCCAGGGCCTCAAGGCCGCGGGCGTCGAGATCGACCGCAAGATGCTGGCCGACCTCGCGGTGAACGACTCCGTGGCGTTCCAGGCGCTGGTCGAGGTCGCCCGCAAGGCGCTCCCGGCGGACGTCAACGCCGCCAAGGTCGCCGCCTGATCCAGGCACTCGCCCTGAGAGCGTTCCCCGGACCCGCAGGCCGCCCGGCCTGCGGGTCCGTCGCGTACCGCGCCCCCGCCCGTCCGTGACGAAGATCGTGAGCATGAGCACCGAGACCCCCCTGCTGACCTCCCTGCGCTCCCCGCGCGTCGTCGCCGCCCGCCGGCTCGCCAAGCGCAACCAGCGCGGCAAGGAGCGGCGCTTCCTGGCCGAGGGCCCGCAGGCCGTGCGGGAGGCGGTGGCCTTCGGGCGGCTGCCGGACGGCGAGCACGCCGTGGTCGAGGTGTACGTGACGCCCGAGGCCGCCGGGCGGCACGCCGGGATCGTGGCCGCCGCGCGGGAGGCCGGGCTGCCGGTGCTGGGCGCCACCGAGGAGGTCGTCGCCGACATCTGCGACACCGTCACCCCGCAGGGCATCGTGGCGCTGTGCCGGTTCATCGACACCCCGTTCGAACAGGTGCTGGCCGCCCGCCCGAAGCTGGTCGCCGTGCTCGCGCACGTGCGCGACCCCGGGAACGCCGGCACCGTGCTGCGCACCGCGGACGCGGCCGGGGCGGACGCGGTGGTGCTGACCGACGCCTCGGTGGACCCGTACAACCCGAAGGCGGTGCGGGCGTCCGTCGGCAGCCTGTTCCACCTGCCGGTGGCGACCGGGGTGCCGGTCGAGGAGGCGGTGGCCCGGCTGCGGGCGGCCGGGGTGCGGGTGCTGGCCGCGGACGGGGCCGGGGAGCGCGACCTCGACCAGGAGCTGGACGAGGGCACCCTGCAGGGCCCGTGCGCCTGGGTGTTCGGCAACGAGGCGTGGGGCCTGCCGGAGGAGACCCGCGCACTGGCGGACGAGGTGGTGAAGGTGCCCATCCACGGGCACGCGGAGAGCCTGAACCTCGCCACGGCGGCCGCCGTGTGCCTGTACGCCTCCGCGCGCGCCCAGCGCTCCCGCGGCGGGTGTCGCGCCGAGGGCCGGGCGCGCTAGGGTCGGTTCCTGGGCCTGCGAGGGGGCGGGCGGGGAGGACACCCATGGGCGGCGTCAACTGGGCACCGGTCGAACCCGACGACCTGCCGGACGGGCTGGTGGTCGCGGACGGGCGGGGCCGGGTGGTGGTCTTCAACCGGGCCGCGGAACGGATCACCGGCCGTTCCGCGCGCGGCGCGATCGGCGTCGAGCTGGAACGGGCGCTGCCGCTGGAGGACCTGGACGGGCGCCGCTGGTGGCGGCTGACCGACCCGTACGGCGGGCTCGCGACGCGCACCGGGCAGCCCGAGCGGAACCTGCTGCTGGACGGGCGCGAGGTGCTGGTGTGCGCGCGGTACGTGCGCGAGGCGCCGCGCGGACCGGTGCGGCAGGTGGTGGTGACGCTGCGCGGCACCGAGGCGCGGCGGCGCACCGAGCGCTCGCACGCCGAGCTGATCGCCACCGTCGCGCACGAACTGCGCTCCCCGCTGACCAGCGTCAAGGGCTTCACGGCGACGCTGCTGGCCAAGTGGGAGCGGTTCAACGACGGCCAGAAGCGGGTCATGCTGGAGACCGTCGACGCGGACGCCGACCGGGTGGTGCGGCTGATCGCCGAACTGCTGGACATCTCCCGGATCGACGCGGGCCGGCTGGAGATCCGCAAGCAGCGCATCGACCTGGCCGCGGCGGTGCACCGGCACGTGGCCGGGAAGGTCGCCGCCGGGACCCCGGCCGAGCGCTTCGACATCCGGGTGTCCGGGCCGCCCGCCGAGCAGTGGGGCGACCCGGACAAGATCGACCAGGTGCTGGGGAACCTGCTGGAGAACGCGGTGCGGCACGGCGAGGGCACCGTCACCATCGAGGTCGGCCCGGCCAAGGAGCTGGTGGAGGTGCCCGGCACGGCGCCGCGGGTGGTCGAGGGCACCGCGGTGACCGTCAGCGACCAGGGCGCGGGCATCCCCGAGGAGGCGATGCCGCGGGTGTTCACCCGGTTCTGGCGGGGCTCCAAGCGCGGCGGCACCGGCCTGGGCCTGTACATCGTCAAGGGCATCGTGGAGGCGCACGGCGGGGTGATCCGGATCAGCCGGGCCGACGGCGGCGGCGCCCGGTTCCGGTTCGTGCTGCCCGCGGGCGTCCCCGACTTCATGCTCTGAGCCGCCCGGCGGCGAGGTCCGTCGCGGTGGGGGGTCGCGGCCTGCGACTACACTCGACCCTTGGCGTTCTTGGACGCCCGGCGACGCAGCAGACCTGATCACGAGCAGGAGCACGGGAAAGATAGAGATGTCGGCACCCAATAAGTCGTACGACCCGGTCGAGGTCGAGGCCCTCAAGCCCGAGGTGGTGGAACAGGCCCGGGACGGGGCGATCGCCGCCTTCGCCGCCGCCGCCGACCTCGACGAGCTCAAGCAGGCGAAGGTCGCGCACACCGGCGACCGCTCCCCGCTCTCGCTCGCCAACCGCGAGATCGGCGCCCTGCCCCCGCAGGCCAAGGCCGCCGCGGGCAAGCTGATCGGCCAGGCCCGCGGAGCCGTCAACAAGGCCCTGGCCGAGCGCCAGGTCGAGCTGGAGGCGGAGCGCGACGCCCGGGTGCTGGTCGAGGAGGCGGTGGACGTCACCCTGCCGTACGGCCGCGTGCCGCGCGGCGCCCGGCACCCGCTGACCACGCTGGCCGAGCGCATCGAGGACACCTTCGTCGCGATGGGCTACCAGGTCGCGTCCGGCCCCGAGGTCGAGGCGGAGTGGCTGAACTTCGACGCCCTCAACCTGCACGCCGACCACCCGGCCCGCTCGATGCAGGACACCTTCTTCGTCGAGGCCCCCGACGGCACCGCCGACTCCGGCATGGTGCTGCGCACCCAGACCTCCCCGGTGCAGATCCGCGCGATGCTGGCCGGCGAGCCGCCGCTGTACGCGGTCAGCCCCGGCCGGGTCTACCGCACCGACGAGCTGGACGCCACCCACACCCCGGTGTTCCGCCAGGTCGAGGCGATCGCGGTCGACGAGGGCATCACCTTCGGCCACCTCAAGGGCACCATCGAGGTGCTGGTGGAGAAGCTGATCGGCGGCGGCCTCGAACTGCGCTGGCGCCCCTCGTACTTCCCGTTCACCGAGCCCAGCGCCGAGATCGACCTGCAGTGCTTCGTGTGCCGCGGCGCCTCGGTGGGCAACCCCGACCGCCCGTGCCGGACCTGCTCCTCGGAGGGCTGGATCGAACTGGGCGGCTGCGGCGTGGTCAACCCGCGGGTGCTGGTCGCCGCGGGCATCGACCCGAACCGCTACAGCGGATTCGCCTTCGGCCTCGGCCTGGAGCGGATCCTGATGAACCGCCACAACGTCGCCGACATGCGCGACATGGTCGAGGGTGACGTCCGCTTCACCCTCCCGTTCGGGATGGAGATCTGATGCGCGTCCCGCTTTCCTGGCTGCGCGAGTACGTCGACCTGCCGGCCGGCGAGACCGGCCGCGACGTCGCGGCCCGGCTGGTCCGCGCGGGTCTCGAGGTGGAGACCGTCGAGCAGCTCGGTGCCGACATCAAGGGCCCGCTGGTGGTCGGCGAGGTGCTCTCGATCGAGGAGCTGACCGGCTTCAAGAAGCCGATCCGGCACTGCTTCCTGAACGTCGGCACCGCCAACGGCACCGGCGAGCCGCAGGAGATCGTCTGCGGCGCCACCAACTTCCAGGTCGGCGACAAGGTCGTGGTGATCCTGCCCGGCGGCGTGCTGCCCGGCCCGTTCCCGATCTCCGCCCGGCAGACCTACGGCCACACCTCCGCGGGCATGATCTGCTCCGCCCGCGAGCTCGGCATGGGCGACGACCACAACGGCATCATCGTGCTGCCGCCCGAGTACGAGGCCGGCACCGACGCCCTCGAACTGCTGCAGCTGGTCGACGAGGTGCTCGACATCGCGGTCACCCCCGACCGCGGCTACTGCCTGTCCATGCGCGGCGTGGCCCGCGAGGCCGCCGCCGCGTACGGGCTGCCGCTGGCCGACCCGGCGCTGCTGGACGTGCCCCCGGCCAACTCCTACGGCTACCCGGTGAAGGTCGCCGACCCGGTCGGCTGCGACCGCTTCGTGGCGCGCACCGTCGTCGGCGTCGACCCGGGCGCGAAGTCGCCGATCTGGCTGCAGCGCCGCCTGCAGAAGGCCGGGATCCGCCCGATCTCGCTGGCCGTCGACATCACCAACTACGTGATGCTGGAGGTCGGCCAGCCGCTGCACGCCTACGACCGCAGCCGCGTCGACGGGCCGATCCAGGTCCGCCGGGCGGAGGCCGGCGAGGAGCTCACCACGCTGGACGGCGCCAAGCGCAAGCTGTCCGCCGAGGACCTGCTGATCTGCGACGACTCCGGCCCGATCGGCCTGGCCGGCGTCATGGGCGGCGCCACCACCGAGATCCTCGACCCGGTCTTCGACGCCGCCACCGGCCTTGCCAGCGGCACCACCGACATCATCATCGAGGCCGCGCACTTCGAGCCGGTCGCCATCGCCCGCGCCGCCAAGCGCCACAAGCTGCCCTCCGAGGCGTCCAAGCGCTTCGAGCGCGGCGTCGACCCGGAGGCCGCCCGGGCCGCCGCGCAGCGCGCCGTCGACCTGCTGGTGCTGATCGCCGGCGGCACCGCCGAGGCCGGCGTCACCGACATCGCCGCCCCGCACCCGGTGCGCACCATCCCGATCGACGCCGACCTGCCCGACCGGGTCGCCGGCGCCGAGTACGGCCGCGAGACCGTCACCCGCCGCCTGCAGGAGGTCGGCTGCACGGTCGTCGGGGCGGACGTCCTGGAGGTCACCCCGCCGTCCTGGCGGCCCGACCTGACCGACCCGTACGACCTCGCCGAGGAGGTCATCCGGCTGGAGGGCTACGACAACGTCCCCGCCCGGATGCCGGTCACCCCGCCCGGACGCGGCCTGTCCGAGGCGCAGCGCTTCCACCGGCGGGTCGGCGTGGCGCTGGCCGGCGCGGGCTACGTGGAGATCAACGCGTACCCGTTCGTCGGCGACGCCTCCTTCGACGGCCTCGGGCTGGACGCGGACGACCCGCGCCGGCGCACCGTCAAGCTGGTCAACCCGCTGAACGACGCCGAGCCGGCGCTGCGCACCACCCTGCTGCCTGGCCTGCTCGGCGCGCTGCGGCGCAACGTCGGGCGCGGCAACACCGACCTGGCGCTGTTCGAGACCGGCACGGTGTTCCTGCCCAAGGCCGAGCCGAAGGTCGCCCCCCGGCTGCCGGTGGACCGCCGCCCGACCGAGGAGCAGCTCGCCGAGCTGGACGCCGCCCTGCCCGACCAGCCGCGCCGGGTCGCCGTCGCGCTGACCGGCGAGCGGCTGCCCTCGGGCTGGTGGGGCAAGGGCGCGCCGTCCGGCTGGGCCGACGCGGTCGAGGCGGCCCGGGTGGTCGCCGCCGCCGCGGGCGTCGAACTGACCGTCCGCCAGGCGCAGTACGCGCCGTGGCACCCGGGGCGCTGCGCCGAGCTGCTGGTCGGCGAGGAGGTCGTCGGCCACGCCGGCGAGCTGCACCCGCGCGTGGTCAAGGCGCTGCACCTGCCGGAGCGCACCAGCGCGATGGAGCTCGACCTGGACCTGCTGTTCGCGGACGGCCGCCGGGTCTCCGGCCCGCCGGTCTCCGCCTACCCGGTGGCCACCCAGGACGTGGCGCTGATCGTCGACGCGGGCGTGCACGCCGCGGACGTGGAGGCGGCGCTGCGCGAGGGCGCGGGCGAACTGCTGGAGTCGCTGCGGCTGTTCGACGTGTTCACCGGCGAGCAGGCCGGCGCGGGCAAGAAGTCGCTGGCGTACACGCTGCGCTTCCGGGCCGCGGACCGGACGCTGACGGCCGACGAGGCGTCGGCGGCCCGCGAGTCGGCGGTCGCGGTGGCCGGCGAGCGCACCGGCGCGGTGCTGCGCGGGGCCTGACGGCCCGCCGGAGCCCCGTCGCGTCCCCCCGGGGTGGGGG
>NZ_JBHUWH010000431.1:0-6613 GCF_042670125.1 Kitasatospora sp. NPDC057198
TCCATCGCGGGCGAGTGGAAGGCGTGCGAGACCCGCAGCCGCCGCACCCGGCGACCACGCTCCCGCCAGATCTCCACCACCCGCTCGACAGCCTCCGTCTCACCCGAGACCACCACCGAGTCCGGCCCGTTGACCGCCGCGACCACCGCACCCTCGACCCCGGCGAGCGTCACCAGGACATCCGCCTCCGGCGCGTTGACCGCCGCCATCGCACCACCGTGCGGCAGCGCCTCCATCAACCGCGCCCGCGTCGCCACCAACCGCACCGCGTCCGGCAGCGACAGCACCCCGGCCACGTACGCGGCCGCCACCTCGCCCACCGAGTGGCCCACCACCGCGTCCGGGACGACGCCCGCCGCGCGCAGCACCTCCGCGAGCGCCACCTCGAAGGCGAACAGGCCGGTCTGCGCGTACAGCGTCCGGTCCACCAGTGATCCGTCGCCGTCGCCGAGCACCACGTCCCGCACGGAGACGCCGAGTTCGAGTTCCAGCAGCCCGCAGACCCGGTCGAAGGTCTCGGCGAACACCGGGCTGCCCTCGTACAGGCCACGACCCATGCCCAGCCACTGCGCGCCCTGACCGGCGAAGATCAGACCGATTCGCGCGTCCGCACGCGCGGTACCGGTCACCACCGTGCCCGAAGCGGCTCCGGCGGCCAGGTTGCGCAGGCCGGTCAGCAGGTCGTCCCGGCCCGTGCCGAGGACAACCGCCCGGTGTTCCAGCACGGCCCGCGAGGTCGCCAACGACCACGCCAGGTCGGCCGGTTCGAGTTCGGGCCGGTCGGCCACCCACTCGTGCAGGCGGCCCGCCTGGGCGCTCAGCCCGTCGGCGGTGCGGCCCGAGACCACCCACGCCGCCGCGCCCGGCAGCACCGGCTCGTCCGCCGGGGCCTGCGCGGCCTCGACGGCCGCCGGGGCCTGCTCGACGATGACGTGCGCGTTGGTGCCGCTGATGCCGAACGCCGAGACACCGGCCCGGCGCGGACGCCCGTCCGCGGGCCACGGCACCGGCTCGTTCAGCAGCGCGACCTCGCCGGACGTCCAGTCCACGTGCGTGGACGGGGTTCCGGCGTGCAGGGTCTGCGGGATCAGTTCGTGCTGGAGGGCCAGCACCATCTTGATGACACCGGCGACACCGGCCGCGGCCTGGGTGTGCCCGATGTTGGACTTCACCGAGCCGAGCCACAGCGGCCCGTTGCCGCCGCGCTCCTGGCCGTAGGTGGCCAGCAGCGCCTGCGCCTCGATCGGGTCGCCGAGCGTGGTGCCGGTGCCGTGCGCCTCGACCACGTCGACGTCGGCGGCGGTCAGCCGGCCGCTGGCCAGGGCGGCGCGGATGACGCGCTGCTGGGACGGGCCGTTCGGGGCGGAGAGGCCGTTGGAGGCGCCGTCCTGGTTGATCGCCGAGCCGCGGATCACCGCGAGCACCTTGTGCCCGTTGCGCTGCGCGTCGGAGAGCCGCTCGACCACCAGGACGCCCGCGCCCTCGGCCCAGCCGGTGCCGTTGGCGTCCTCGGAGAAGGCACGGCAGCGGCCGTCGGTGGCCAGGCCCTGCTGGCGGGAGAACTCCACGAAGGAGAACGGCGTCGCCATCACCGTCACGCCGCCGGCCAGCGCGAGCGTGCACTCGCCCGAGCGGACGGCCTGCGCGGCCAGGTGCAGGGCGACCAGCGAGGAGGAGCACGCCGTGTCGACGGTGACCGCCGGGCCCTCCAGGCCCAGCACGTAGGAGACCCGGCCGGACAGGACGCTGGTCGAGTTGCCGGTCATCAGGTGGCCCTCGACGCCGGAGCCGTCCTGACCGGTGAGCGCCATCCCGATCGCGTAGCCGGAGCCGAAGCCGCCCGCGAACACGCCGGTGGCCGAGCCGCGCAGCGAGGACGGGTCGATGCCCGCGCGCTCCAGCGCCTCCCAGGAGGTCTCCAGCATCAGGCGCTGCTGCGGGTCCATGGCGAGGGCCTCGCGCGGGCTGATGCCGAAGAAGTCGGCGTCGAACTCGGCGGCCCCGCGCAGGAACGCGCCGGACTGCGTGGAGGAGGTGCCCTTGCTGTCGCCGTCCGGGTCGAAGAAGCCGTCCAGGTCCCAGCCGCGGTCGGTCGGGAAGCCGCCGACGGCGTCGCCGCCGGAGGCCAGCAGCTGCCAGAACTCCTCGGGGGTGGTCGCGCCGCCGGGGAACCGGCAGGCCATGCCGACGATCGCCAGCGGCTCGTCAACGGCGGCGGCCGCGACCGGCGCGGGGGCCGCCGGGGCGGCGGTGTCCGCGGTGGCGCCCACCAGTTCGCCGCGCAGGAACTCGGCGAGCGCGACGGGCGTCGGGTAGTCGAAGACCAGGGTCGCGGGCAGCCGCAGCCTGGTCGCCGCGTTGAGCTGGTTGCGCAGTTCGACGGCGGTCAGCGAGTCGAAGCCCAGGTCCTTGAACGCCTGCCGGGCCTGCACCATGTCCGCGGAGGCGTGGCCGAGCACGGCGGCGGCCTCGGCGCGGACCAGGTCGGTGAGCACCCGGTCCTGTTCGGCCCGGCCCAACCCGGCCAGCCGGTGGGCGAGTTCGCCCTCGCTGCGGGTGGTCTCCCGGGCGCCGGCCCGGTCGGCGGCGAGCTTGCGGATCTCCGGCATGTCACGCACCAGCGGCAGGTCCAGGACCTCCGCGGTGCCCGGGGCCGAGCCGAGCTGCCGCCAGTCGACGTCCATGACGGTGACCACGGGCTCCGGCCCGGCCAGCGACTCGGCCAGCGCCCGGACGGCGAGCTGCGGATCCATCGCGGGCATCGGGACGCGGCGCATCCGCGACCGGATCGCCTCGCTGGAGTCGGCCAGGCCGCCGCCGCCCCACAGGCCCCAGGCCACCGACAGGCCGGCCCGGCCGCGCGAGCGCCGCTGCTCGGCGAGCGCGTCCAGGAAGGCGTTGGCGGCCGCGTAGTTGCCCTGGCCGGGGCCGCCGAGCGTGGAGGCGGCCGAGGAGAACAGCACGAACGCGTCCAGGTCGAGGTGCGCGGTCAGCTCGTCCAGGTGGACGGCGCTGGCGGCCTTGGCGTTCAGCACCGTCTGCAGGCGTTCCGGGGTGAGCCGGTCCACCACGCCGTCGTCCAGGACGGCGGCGGTGTGGAACACCGAGGACAGCTCGGGGCCGACCCATTCGACCAGCCCGGCCAGCGCCGGACGATCCGTCACATCGCAGGAGACGACGTCCACCCGGGCGCCGCGGGCGGCCAGGTCGGCCACCGTCGCCGCCACCCCGGCCGCGGCCGGGCCGGAGCGGCCGGTCAGCACCAGACGCCCGACCCCACCACCCGCCAACCACCGCGCCACGTGCCCGGCAATCGCACCCGTACCACCCGTCACCAGCGCAGTACCACGCGGCGACCACTCCACCAGACCCTCACGCCGCGGCACCCGCGACAGCCGACGACCCAGGATCCCGGCCGACCGAACAGCCACCTCACCCTCACCACAACCCGCCAGCACCGCCGCCAACCGGGCCGCCGAACGACCCTCCAGCACCTCCGGCAGATCGACCAACCCACCCCAGCGCTCCGGGTGCTCCAGGGCGGCGACCCGCCCCAGACCCCACACCTGCGCCTGCACCGGACTCGACAGCGCCTCGCCGGGCCCGGCCGCGACCGCGCCGCGGGTGGCCAGCCAGAGCGGCGCGGCGACGCCCGTGTCGCCCAGCGCCTGGATCAGCGCGAGAGTGGACGCCAATCCACCGGCCACCGCCGGGTGCTCCGGCAGCGGCGTCTCGTCCAGCGCCAGCAGCGACAGCACACCCGCCACCGGGGCCTCGACACCCGCCAGCAGGGCGGCCAGCCCGGCCCGGTCGACGGTGTCCACCACCACCGCAACAACCTCCGCACCACGCCCCGACAGCGCCGCCGCGTACGGCTCGGCGTCCACCCCGGCGGGCACGACCAGCAGCCAAGTACCGGACAGCACCCGCGAGTCGGGCTCGGCGATCGCCGACCAGGCCGTCCGGTAGCGCCAGTTGGCGGTCACCGAGCGGTCCAGTTCGCGGCGCCGCCAGGACGCCAGCGCGGGCAGCACCTCCTGGAACGGCCGCTCGCCGTCCACCGAGAGCGCGTCGGCCAGGTGGGTGAGGTCGCCGCCCTCGACGGCCGCCCAGAACCGGGCCTCCGCCTCGGTGCTCGCGCCGTCCCCGCCGGCCACCGGCATCGCCAGCAGACCTTCCGGCCAGAACCGCTGGTGGCGGAACGCGTAGGTGGGCAGTTCGACCGGACGGGCGGCCGGGAGGACCGAACTCCACTCCACGGCCGCGCCGTTGACGAACGCACGGGCCAGCCCGGCCAGCAGACCGGCCGTCCCCTGCTCGTCACGGCGCTGCAACGGCACGAACTCGGCCTCGTCGACGGTGATGGCCGAGCCAAGCGAGGAGAGCGACCCGTCCGGGCCGACCTCGACGAACACCGTCACACCCTGCGCCGCCAGCGCCGCCACCGCGTCCGCAAACCGCACCGCCTGCCGGGTCTGCGCCGCCCAGTAGCCCGGCTCGCACTCACCGACCAGCTCGCCGGTCAGCGCGCCCGCCCAGAGCACCTGCGGACGGTGGTGGGTCAACCCCGCTGCCACCGACTCCAGTTCGGCGACCACCGGATCCATCGCGGGCGAGTGGAAGGCGTGCGAGACCCGCAGCCGCCGCACCCGGCGACCACGCTCCCGCCAGACCTCCACCACCCGCTCGACAGCCTCCGTCTCACCCGAGACCACCACCGAGTCCGGCCCGTTGACCGCCGCAACCACCGCACCCTCGACCCCGGCGAGCGTCACCAGGACATCCGCCTCCGGCGCGTTGACCGCCGCCATCGCACCGCCGTGCGGCAACGCCTCCATCAACCGCGCCCGCGTCGCCACCAACCGCACCGCGTCCGGCAGCGACAGCACCCCGGCCACGTGCGCGGCCGCGACCTCGCCGACCGAGTGGCCCACCACCGCGTCCGGCACCACACCCGCCGCCCGCAGCACCTCCGCGAGCGCCACCTCGAACGCGAACAGGCCCGTCTGCGCGTACAGCGTCCGGTCCACCAGCGACCCGTCGCCGCCACCCAGCACCACGTCCCGCACCGAGACGCCGAGCTCGAGCTCCAGCAGCCCGCACACCCGGTCGAAGGTCTCGGCGAACACCGGGCTGCCCTCGTACAGGCCACGCCCCATGCCCAGCCACTGCGACCCCTGACCGGCGAAGATCAGACCGATTCGCGCGTCCGCACGCGCGGCACCGACGGTCACGGTGCCGTCCGGCATGCCTGCGGCCAGCGATCGGACACCTGTCGCCAGCTGGTTCCGGTCGGAGCCGACGACCACCGCGCGGTGCTCGAACACCGTCCGGGCCGTGGCCAACGACCAGGCCACGTCGGCCGGTTCGAGCTCGGGGCGGTCCGCCGTCCACTCCGCCAGCCGGTCGGCCTGGGCGGTCAGGGCCTCCGGCGTGCGGCCGGAGAGCAGCCAGGCGGCGGCGCCCGGCAGCACCGGCGCGGCGGTGCGCGCCGGGGTCTCGGCGACGGCCGGGGGCTCGGCGGCGGCCGGGGCCTGGGCGGGCGCCGGGGCCTCCTCGACGATGAGGTGCACGTTGGTGCCGCTGATGCCGAACGCCGAGACACCGGCCCGGCGCGGGCGCTCCCCCGCCGGCCACGGTACGGGCTCGGCGAGCAGGCGGACGGCGCCGGAGGTCCAGTCGACCCGGGGTGTGGGGGTGTCGGCGTGCAGCATGGCGGGGAGTTCGCCGTGCTGGAGGGCGAGGACGGTCTTGATCACGCCCGCCACGCCGGCGGCGGCCAGGGTGTGGCCGATGTTGGACTTCATCGAGCCGAGCCACAGCGGCCGGTCCGCGGGGCGGTCCTGGCCGTAGGTGGCCAGCAGCGCCTGCGCCTCGACCGGGTCGCCGACCCGGGTGCCGGTGCCGTGCGCCTCGACGGTGTCGATGTCGCCGGGGGCGAGCCGGGCGTTGGCCAAGGCCCGCCGGATGACGGCCTGTTGGGCGTCGCCGTTGGGGGCGGTGAGGCCGTCGCTGGTGCCGTCGGAGTTGATCGCGGAACCGCGCAGCACGGCGAGCACGGGGTGGCCGTTGCGGACGGCGTCGGAGAGGCGTTCCAGCACGAGCAGGCCGACGCCCTCGGACCAGACGGTGCCGTCGGCGTCGGCGGAGAACGGGCGGCAGGCGCCGTCGGCGGACAGCGCCCGCAGGCCGCTGAAGGCGACGAAGTTGCCGGGGGTGGCCATCACGGAGACGCCGCCGGCCAGGGCGAGCGAGCACTCGCCGGAGCGCAGCGCCTGGACGGCGAGGTGGATGGCGACGAGGGAGCTGGAGGCGGAGGTGTCGACGGTCAGCGAGGGGCCGTGCAGGCCGAGCAGGTAGGAGATCCGGCCGGAGAGCACGCTGGTGGTGGTGCCGGTGAGCAGGTAGCCCTTGACGCCTTCGGGGGCCTCCTGGAGGCGGGGGCCGTACTCGCGGGGCTCGGCGCCGACGAAGACGCCGGTGCGGGTGCCGCGGAGGGCGGCGGGGGTGATGCCGGAGCGTTCCAGCGCCTCCCAGGAGGTCTCCAGCAGTTGGCGCTGCTGCGGGTCCATGGCGAGGGCCTCGCGCGGCGGGATGCCGAAGAAGTCGGCGT
>NZ_JBHUWH010000432.1:0-6605 GCF_042670125.1 Kitasatospora sp. NPDC057198
GCCCGGGGCACCCGGGGCCCGGCCTCCGGCGATGCCGGGGCGGGGCATCGGTTTTTCGCCTCCTTATACCGTGTGACTAGTATCCCTCCGTCAGTGTCCTGTCAGATTCGACCAGTTGTGAACAACTGGTGTCGTCGCCAAGGAGAATGCCCTGCGCACGCGCGCGTCTCGGCGGATCAGAACGGGCCGGCTCTCGCTCCGCGCGACCCTGCTCGTGCTGGCCATCGTCCCCAGTGTGGCGCTGGCCGCACTGTGGGCCGTCACCAGCGGACAGCTCCTGTTGGACTTCCAGCGCCAGGCGGCCCAGGGCCTGCTCGCGCAGGAGGCCGGCCAGCCGTCCAACATCGTCTACTACAACCTGCAGGAGGAGCGGCGCCTGAGCGCCGACGTCCTCGCCACCCACAGCGGGGTCACCGACGCGCTGCGCAGCCAGCGCGCCAAGACCGACCAGGCCATCCGCGACTTCCAGAAGGCGTCCGACGTCGCGGCCTCCGACGCCCCCGACGAGGTCAAGGAGGCCGTCGGGCTGGCCCGGCAGTCCATCAACCAACTGCCCGCGCAGCGCGCCCTGGTCGACAGCGGCAGCGAGCAGCAGCAGGCCGCGGTCTACGGCTACTACACCGACCTGATCGCGGTCGACCTCAAGCTGTTCGCCGCGCTCAGCCACGTCGACAACGGCCGGATGACCACCATCTCCGCGCCGCTGGTCGACCTGTTCTGGGGCAAGGAGATGATCTCCCGCTCGGACGCCCTGCTGGCCCGCGGCTGGCCCTCCGGCAGCCTGAGCACCGAGGACTACCAGCAGCTGCGGCAGGCCGTCGCCGAACAGGACTTCCAGTTCGGCACCAAGGTCGCGCCCTACCTGGCCACCGACCAGGCCGCCAAGTGGCAGAAGATCACCGACAGTCCGGCCTGGAAGGCGAAGGCCGAGGTCGAGCGGCAGCTGCTCGCGCCCGCCGCCGAGCGCGGCGGCCGGATCGCCCTCACCGGCGACCGGGGCGCCTGGCGCCAGGCGGTCGACGCGCTCAACCCGCAGATCGTCGACCTGCTCGAGTACCGCACCGCCTACGTGGTCGACCACGGCAAGAGCAGCATCATCTCGCTCGCCGTCCGGCTGGTCCTGACCACCGTCATCGGCCTGATCGCCGTCATCGTGGTCGCCGTCACCTCCTGGCGGATCACCCGGACCCTGCGCCGCCGGATCGGCCGGCTCCAGGAGCAGGCCGAGGACCTCCAGACCACGCTGCCCGCGGTCGTCGAACGGCTCGGCAACGGCGAGAAGGTCGACCCGGAGGAGCACGCCCGAGCCGTCGCCCCCGACCCGTGGGGCCGCACCGGGGACGAACTCGCCAAGCTGGCCGAGGCGTTCAACCTGGCCCGGGGCAGCGCGGTGCAGTCCGCCGTCGCCCAGGCCGAGCAGCACCGCGCCTACGAGCGGCTGCTCCAGCGGATCGCCCGCCGCACCCAGCAGCTGATCGGCCAGCAGCTCAAGAAGCTCGACGAGCTCGAACGCCGCCACGAGGACCCGGAGTTCCTGGAGGGCCTGTTCGACCTCGACCACCTCACCGCGCGCCTGCGCCGCTACGAGGAGAACCTGGTCATCCTGGCGGGCGGCTCCCCGCACCGGCGCTGGCGCAAGCCCGTCGCCCTGCTGGACGTGATGCGCTCCGCCCAGGGCGAGGTGCAGGACTACCAGCGGGTCAGCATCGACCTGGACGGCGCCCCGTGGATCTCCGAGCGGGCCGTCGGCCCGGTCGCCCACGTGCTCGCCGAGCTGATCGAGAACGCGCTGACCTTCTCCCGCCCGCCGAACCCGGTCGAGGTCCGGGCCGGCCGGGTCAGCCGGGGCGTCGCCATCGAGGTCGAGGACCGCGGCCTGGGCATGGACGAGGACCAGATCGACGCCGCCAACGCGATGATGGCCCGCCCGCCGCGCGCCGACGTGCTCGCCCGCGGCGACGACATCCGCCTCGGCTTCTACGTCGTCTCCCGGCTCGCCGAACAGCACGGCCTGCGGGTCGAGTTCCGCCAGTCCGCGTTCGGCGGCACCCGGGTCGTGGTGCTCGTCCCCGAGGAGCTGATCGTCCCCGACCCGAACGCCCGGCCCACCGTCGTCCCCGTGCAGTCCGCCGGCGGCCTGCCGACCCGCAACCGCGGCCAGGCGCTGGCCGGCGTCACCGCCATCACCGCGGCGTCCGAACCGGTCTCCGTGTCGTACGGCCTGCCGCCGGAGGTCGAGGAGGCGCCCGCGCCCTACGGCCTGCCGTCGCCGGTCCAGGAGACAGCGATCGAAGACCCGTACCTCCCTGTCGACCCGTACCTCTCCGGCGACCCGTACCCGCAGCACGACCCGCTGGGCGCGCCGCAGGAGGAGTACCGGGCGTCCGGGCACGAGCAGCCGTTCCCCGACGCGGTGCTGCCGCTGCGGCCCGCGCCCGTCCCGTACGCGCTGCCCGCCGCGCACCACCCCGAGCCCGCCCCGGCCGGCTCGTGGCCGCCGCCCGCCGAGCACCGGGCGGCCCCCGCCGCGTTCCCCGAGGGGGGCTACCAGCCGCCCGCGGGAGGCGCCGAACCCCCGCTGCCGCGCCGGGTCCGCCAGGCCAGCCTGGTCGACGAGCTGCGGATCGACCCCACCGCCCCCAAGGCCGCGCCCGCGCCGCCCCGCTGGGACGAGAACCCGCTGTTCCGACCGGCCCCCCGACGGGCCGGAGCAGCGATCGGTGCGTTCCAGCGGCGCTCCCGCGAGGCGCGCGGCGGCCCGGCCGTCCCGGCCGCCGACACCACCGGCGGAGCCGAGGAGGGCACCGGCCGGGCCGACGACTGGAACAACAACCACATCCCGACGAGAGAAGACCGGTCATGACGCGCACTACCGCCACCCACCAGGACCTCGACTGGCTGCTGGACGGCCTGGTGGACTCGGTGGCCGGCACCAAGAACGCGGTGCTGCTCTCCGACGACGGCCTCGTGGTCGGCCACTCCCGCAGCATCGACCGCTCCGACGCCGAGCGCCTGGCGGCCGTCGCCACCGGCCAGCAGAGCCTCGCCCGCGGGGTGGGCCAGCTGTTCGCCGGCGGCCCGGTGCACCAGGTGATCGTCGAACTCGCCGACCTCTGGCTGTTCGTCATCGCCGCCGGCTCGGGCACCCACCTGGCCGTGATCGCCTCGCAGGACGTCGACGCCGAGGTCATGTCGCTGGCCATGCACAACCTGGTGCAGCAGGTCGGCCAGAAGCTCAGCACCCCGCAGCGCGGCGACTTCGACGCGTTCGGGGTCCGCAGCGGGCAGCGCGCGTGAACGCCCTCCCCTGGGACGACGAGGACGGGTACGAGGACGGGGACGACGGCGCCGACAGCATGGTGCGGCCCTACACCATCACCCGCGGCCGCACCGCGCCCGAACGCGACGACCTCACCCTCATCACGCTGCTCACCAGCGTGCCGGCACCGGTGGACGCCTACGGCGCGCCGGTCCGGCCCGCCCGGCTGCAGCCCGAGCACCGGATGATCATCGACCGGTGCCGCACCCCGGCCGCGGTGGCCGAGGTCGCCGCCGACCTCGACCTGCCGGTCTCGGTCACCAAGATCCTGCTCGGCGACCTCGTCGCGCAGGGCCTCCTGACGGCCCGGGCCCCGATCTCGGTGGCCCGGGCCGCGGGCGGCGCCGACCGCGGCCTGCTGGCCGCCGTACGTGAGGGCCTGAGGAGGCTTTGAGATGACCACCACCCCGGCCGGCGCGGCCGCGGTCAAGATCCTGATCGCCGGCGGCTTCGGCGTCGGCAAGACCACCCTGGTCGGCTCGGTCAGCGAGGTCGCGCCGCTGCGCACCGAGGAGTACCTGACCACCGCCAGCGTCGGCGTGGACGACCTGTCCGGGGTCGACCAGAAGACCACCACCACGGTCGCCCTGGACTTCGGCCGGATCACCGTCAGCCCCGAGCTGGTGGTGTACCTGTTCGGCACGCCCGGCCAGGAGCGGTTCTGGTTCATGTGGAACGACCTGGTCAACGGGGCGCTCGGCGGCGTCGTCATCGCCGACACCCGCCGGCTGGAGACCAGCTTCGCCTCGATCGACTTCTTCGAGAGCCGCGGCATCCCGTTCGTGGTGGCGATCAACTGCTTCCACGGCGTGAACACCCGCTCCGACGCCGAGATCCGGGCCGCCCTCGACCTCGACCCGCACGTGCCGATGCTGGTCGGCGACGTCCGCGAGCGCTCGTTCGGCCGGGACGCCCTGCTGGCGCTGGTCGACCACCTGATGGCGCTGCCCGTCGGCTGACCCGGCGGCCCCGCCGCACCCGCACGGCCCGCGCCCCCGCCCGGGCCGTCCACCCCCCGAACCAACGGAGAGACCATGGCAACACCCCTGCGCGTCCTCGTCCACGGCGGCGGCATAGGCGGCCTCAGCCTCGCGATCGCACTGGCCCGGCGCGGCCACACCGTCGAGGTGGCCGAACTCCGCGAGCAGCTCGACGCGCTCGGCGTCGGCATCATCCAGCCCTCCAACGCGCTGCACGTGATGCGCGAGCTCGGCGTGCTGGACGACTGCCTGGCGGTCGGCTTCGAATGGGAGGTGCTGACCATCTGCGACCCGGCCGGCAACCCGCTGGCGAAGATCCCGCAGCCCCGGATGGACGGCGCCCCCGCCAACAACGGCATCCCCCGCCCGGCGCTGGCCCAGGTGCTCGGCGACGCCGCCGCCGCGGCCGGCGCGACCGTCCGCTTCGGCACCACCGTCGCCGAACTCGCCGACGACGGCGAGGGCGTGGACGTCACCCTGTCCGACGGTTCGACCGGCCGCTGGGACCTGGTGGTCGGCTTCGACGGCATCGGCTCGCCGCTGCGCACCCGCCTGTACGGCGACCGCTACCGCCCCGAGTACACCGGCTTCGCCAACTGGCGGGTCACCGTGCCCCGGCAGGACGAGGTGCAGGGCGTGGTGATGAGCACCGGCAACCAGGCCGCCAAGGCGCTGCTCACCCCGATCACCCCCGAACTCATGTACCTGGGTGCGGTGTTCGCCGAGGCCGAGGACTTCCGCCCGGACCAGGAGCGGGCCCACGAGCAGCTCGCCGAGCGGCTGGCCGGCTTCTCCGGCCCGGTCGCCGAGGCGCTCGCCCACGTCACCGACCCGGCCGCCGTGGTGTACTCGCGGATCTCCCAGGTCACCGTCGAGGAGCCCTGGCACGTCGGCCGGGTGGTGCTGGCCGGCGACGCCGCGCACGCCTCCACCCCGCACCTGGCGCAGGGCGCCGCGATGGCCGTCGAGGACGCCCTGGTGCTGGCCCAGGAGCTGGACGCCGCCGCGGACGTGCCCGCCGCGCTGCGCGCCTGGGAGGCCCGCCGCCGCCCGCGCGCGATGTTCGTCCAGGCGCTGTCCCGGGCCGTCCTCAAGCAGGAGACCGGCACGGCGACCACCCCCGAGGAGGACGAGCTGCTGAAGGTCGGCATCCCGGGCGCCGCCCACGTGCTGGTCAAGCCGTACTGACCCGCCCGCCGGACGCGCGTCGGGCCCGGCCCCGTGGGGAGGGGGCGGGCCCGGGCGTGCGGAGGCGGTGCCGGCCGTCAGTGCCCCGGGGGGCGGGAGCGGGCCGGCGGCGCGACTTCTATGGAGCGCGGGTGGAACTGGACGGGCATCGGTTCTCCTGAAGGGGATGGGCGCCGCGTGGGACGGCGGCGCTGCCCGAAACCGTAGGGTGATCGGACGAACGGCGGGGCGGGGCGCGCCGCCCGCCGCGCCCGGGTCGCCCGAAGGGCCGAGGCGTCCGTGGTCCGGTCGGTCGATGCGGCCCCGCCCTACCGCCCGGTACGGTCGGCTCCATGACCACCGCTCTCATCACCGGCGCCACCGCCGGCATCGGCGCCGCCTACGCGAACCGCCTGGCCCGCGACGGCCGCGACCTGGTGCTGGTCGCCCGCGACACCGAACGCCTGGCCGCGTCCGCCGCCGAACTCACCGCCCGCCACGGCGTCCGGGTCGAGACGCTGGGCGCCGACCTCGCCACCGAGGCCGGCATCGAGACCGTCGAGGCCCGCCTGCGCGACCCCGCCCGCCCCGTCGACCTGCTGGTCAACAACGCCGGCTTCGGCCACCGCGGCACCTACCTGGACGTCCCCGTGCAGGACGAGCTCGACATGCTCAAGGTGCACGTCGAGGCCGTGCTGCGGCTCACCACCGCCGCCGTCCCCGGCATGCGCGAGCGCGGCTTCGGCGCGGTCGTCAACGTCGCCTCGGTCGCCGCCTTCCTGCCGCGCGGCACCTACGGCGCCACCAAGGCGTGGGTGGTCAACTTCACCCTCGGCATCGCCCGCGACCTGGCCGGCAGCGGCGTCCGCCTGCAGGCCCTGTGCCCCGGCTTCACCCGCACCGAGTTCCACCAGCGGGCCGGCATGGGCACCTCCTCCGTCCCCGCCTGGGGCTGGCTCACCGCCGACCGCGTCGTCGACGACTCGCTGCGCGACCTCGCCCGCAACCGCCCGCTCTGCGTCCCCAGCAAGCGCTACCGGGCCGCCGTCGCCGCCGCGCGGCTGCTGCCGCCGGGCGGCCTCGGCAAGCTCTCCAACACGGCGGGCCGCGACTACCGCAAGCCGTAGGCCCTGCCGGCC
>NZ_JBHUWH010000433.1:0-6603 GCF_042670125.1 Kitasatospora sp. NPDC057198
TCGCGGGACAGTGCAAGTTCGTATCCTGCGTCGCGATCCGGCTGTGCGTGCTCGGTTGCCCGCGCAGTTCCCCGCGCCCCTGCCTTCGCAGCGTCTGGCGCAGCGGGTCTCAGAGGTCGAACTTGGCGCGCTTGTCCTCCGGCACCAGGTCCGTGTACTCCGGGTGCTTGGCGATCCAGCCGCGGATGAACGGGCAGTACGGCAGGACGCTCGCGCCGCGCTCGCGGACGGTGTCCAGCGCGGCGCGGGCCAGCTTGCCGCCGAGGCCCTGGCCCTCGAACGCGGGGTCGATGACGGTGTGCACGAAGGCCACCGTGCGCCCCTCGTCGCGGAGTTGGTACTCGGCGAAGCCGGCGGGGCCGGCGTCGGTGCTGATCTCGAAGCGGGACTGCTCGGCGTTGTCGCGGACCTGGGGTTCCATGGTGGTGACTCCTCGGGTGTCAGTGGGCGCGCAGCGCCGCGAGTTGCTGGGCGAAGGGGACGACCTGTTCGTGCTCGGCCACCCGGGCACGAGGGGTGGCGGGGCGGCCGGCGAGGCTCTCGGCGAGTTCGCCGGCCGCGCGGGCGATCCGTCCGGCGAGGGAGCCGTCGGCGCCGTCGGCGCCCCAGTCCTCGGAGGCGGCGAAGACCGCGGTGGGGACGACGACGGCCCGCAGGTAGGCGAACAGCGGTCGCATCGCGTGTTCGAGGGCGAGGCTGTGCCGGGCGGTGCCGCCGGTGGCGGCGATCAGTACGGGCTTGCCGGTGAGCGCGTCCCTGTCGAGCACGTCCACGAAGGACTTGAACAGGCCGCTGTAGGACGCGGAGAAGATCGGCGTGACGGCGATCAGCGCGTCCGCCTCCTCCACCGCCCGGACGGCGTCGCGCAGGGCGGGCGGCGGGAAGCCGGTGACCAGGTTGTCGGCGATGTCCCGGGCGAGTTCGCGCAGTTCGACGATCCGGACGTCCGCCTCCCGCCCGGCCTCGCGCAGGTCGCGGGCGGTGGCTGCGGCGAGCCGGTCGGCGAGCAGCCGGGTGGAGGACGGGACGCTGAGCCCGGCCGTCACCACGACGAGCTTGAGGGCGCTCACTTCGACGCCACCTCCTCCGCCTGCCGGGCCGCGACCCGCGCGGCGTGGGTGGGCCCGTCGGGCACCTCGGCCGGGCGGTTCTTGGCGAACTCGGCGCGCAGCACCGGGACGACCTCCTCGCCGAGCAGGTCGAGCTGCTCGAGGACGGTCTTGAGCGGGAGCCCGGCGTGGTCCATCAGGAACAGCTGGCGCTGGTAGTCGCCGAAGGTGTCGCGGAAGGCGAGGGTCTTCTCGATGACCTCCTGCGGGCTGCCGACGGTGAGCGGGGTCTGCTCGGTGAACTCCTCCAGCGAGGGGCCGTGGCCGTAGACGGGGGCGTTGTCGAAGTAGGGGCGGAACTCGCGGACGGCGTCCTGCGAGTTCTTCCGCATGAAGACCTGCCCGCCGAGGCCGACGACCGCCTGCTCGGGGGTGCCGTGGCCGTAGTGGGCGTAGCGCTCCCGGTAGAGGTTGATCAGCTTCTGGAAGTGCTCCTTGGGCCAGAAGATGTTGTTGGCGAAGAAGCCGTCGCCGTAGTAGGCGGCCTGTTCGGCGATCTCGGGGCTGCGGATGGAGCCGTGCCAGACGAACGGCGGCGTTCCGTCGAGCGGGCGCGGGGTGGAGGTGAAGGACTGCAGGGGGGTGCGGAAGCGGCCCTGCCAGTCGACGTTCTCCTCGCGCCACAGCTGGTGCAGCAGCGCGTAGTTCTCGACGGCGAGCGGGATGCCCTGGCGGATGTCCTTGCCGAACCAGGGGTAGACCGGGCCGGTGTTGCCGCGGCCCATCATCACGTCGACCCGGCCCTCGGCGAGGTGCTGGAGCATCGCGAAGTCCTCGGCGATCTTCACCGGGTCGTTGGTGGTGATCAGCGTGGTGGAGGTGGAGAGGATCAGCCTCTCCGTCCGGGCCGCGACGTAGCCGAGCATGGTGGTCGGCGAGGAGGGGACGAACGGCGGGTTGTGGTGCTCGCCGGTGGCGAACACGTCGAGTCCGACCTCCTCCGCCTTGAGCGCGATGGCCACCATGGCCTTGATCCGCTCGTGCTCGGTCGGGGTCCGCCCGGTGGTGGGGTCGGTGGTCACGTCGCCGACGCTGAAGATGCCGAACTGCACCGCTCTCAACTCCTTCGAGGTTGATTCAACATTCAACCACTCGCGACAACGGCATGCCACCCACCCCTATTCCCGGCCCTCCTCCGCCGCCCCTTCCACCGTCTCCCCTTCCACCGTCTCCCCCAGCGCCTCGTCCAGCCAGGCCAGCCAGAACGACTCCAGCTGGATGCCGCCGCGCAGCACCAGGTGCTGCAGGCGGTTCTCCCCGGCTGCCGCGTCCGGCGGGAAGTCCCGCCGCTCGATCTCCAGGTACTCGGCGAGCTGCGCCCGGTGCAGTTCGCGGTGCCGGGCCAGCTCCTCCTCCAGCCCGCCCAGCCCGAGCACGGCCGCGGCCCGCAGGCGCAGCAGCAGCGCGTCCCGGACCGGCTTCGGGTCCTGTGCCAGGGCGGTCCAGCGGGCCAGCTCGGCCCGCCCGTCCGGCAGCACCTCGTACTCCTTGCGCTGCCCGCGCCCCGCGCCCGGCCCGGACGCCCGGACCAGGCCCGTGCGCTCCAGCCGTCCCAGCTCGCGGTAGATCTGCTGGTGGGTGGCCGACCAGAAGAACCCGATCGACCGGTCGAACCGCCGGGTCAGCTCCAGCCCCGAGGACGGCTTCTCCAGCAGGGCGGTGAGGATCGCGTGCGGCAGTGACATGCGGCCGATCGTACGGGCAGGCCGGGCGCCGGCGGGTGCGCCGACCTGCGGCGCTGACCTGTGACGTCGGCTCAGGAGGCTTGCCGCGCAAAGGTGTCGCCGACCGACCGGTCGGGTGGGAAAGCGCTTACGGGGTCTTGCGCAGCCGTGCCGGGCGTCCGCATACTCCCGGGTAGCGCCTGTCAGGGTCAGCTCAAGTGCCGGGCCACGAGCCGGTGCCGACCTTCCCTGCCCGCGCCTCACGGCCCCTACCCCAGGGCCTCTCCCACTCCCCCAGGAGGAGATCTGTGAGGACCACGCGCACCACCTCCCGTCCGCGCCGCACCGGCGGCCGCCTGCTCGCCGTCGCCGCCGCCCTCGCCGCGGCGACCGCCCTCGCGGTGCCCGCCGCCGGGGCCGCCACCGCGGCGCCGGACGCCACCGCCGCCCTGGCCCGGGTCAGCGACTCGGTCGGGCTCAGCGGCGTCAACGGCATCGCCTGGCACACCGACCCGGCCTCCGGGAAGGTCGTGGTGACCGCCGACAGCACCGTCTCCCCGGCCGCACTGGCCCGCCTCACCGCGGCCGCCGGAGCGGACTCCGCCCGCCTGAAGGTCGAGCGCACCCCCGGCACCTTCAGCCCGAAGCTGTCCGCGGGCGCCGCGATCTACGGCGGCGGCTACCGCTGCTCGCTGGGCTTCAACGTGGTCAAGGGCAGCACGTACTACTTCCTGACCGCCGGGCACTGCGGCAACATCGCCAGCACCTGGTACACCAACTCCGGCCAGAGCACGGTGGCCGGCACCACCGCCGGGTCCAGCTTCCCCGGCAACGACTACGCCCTGGTCCGCTACACCAACACCTCGCTCAGCCACCCGGGCGGCTTCACCGCCGCGAACGCGTACGTCGGCGAGGCCGTCAAGCGCACCGGCTCGACCACCGGCACCCACAGCGGCAAGGTCACCGCGCTGAACGCCACCGTCCGCTACTCCGACGGCGGCACCGTCAGCGGCCTGATCCAGACCAACGTCTGCGCCGAGGGCGGCGACTCCGGCGGCCCGCTGTACGACGGCAGCAAGGCGCTGGGCCTGACCTCCGGCGGCAGCGGCAACTGCACCACCGGCGGCACCACCTTCTTCCAGCCGGTCACCGAGGCCCTCTCCGCGTACGGGGTCTCGATCTACTGATCCCCCGGCCCCGGCGGACGTCCGCACCGCCGGGGCCACCCCCGCCCGCACGACTCCTCCACCGCTCCGTACGTTCTCCCGCCGCACACCCGCCGCACACCCGCCGCGCCCCGGCCGGCCCCGCCCCGGCCGGCCCGCACCGTGCCGTCGCCCGGACCGGACGGGCAGGCCCCCGGGGCGCAGCACCGGCCCGCCGCCGTCAGAGCGCGGCGGCCAGCCGGGTGCCCTGGTCGATGGCGCGCTTGGCGTCGAGTTCGGCGGCCACGTCGGCGCCGCCGATCAGGTGGGGTTCGACGCCGCGCTCGCGCAGGGCGTCGAGCAGGTCGCGGCGGGGTTCCTGGCCGGCGCACAGGACGACGGTGTCGACGGGCAGCAGCTGCTCCTCGCCGTCGACGGTGACGTGCAGGCCGGCGTCGTCGATCCGCCGGTACTCGACGCCGGGGACGGACACCACGCCGCGGTGGCGCAGTTCGGTGCGGTGGATCCAGCCGGTGGTCTTGCCGAGCCCGGCGCCGACCTTGCCGGCCTTGCGCTGGAGCAGGAAGACCCGGCGCGGGCTCGCGGGCCGCTCGGGGGCGGTGAGGCCGCCGGGGCCCGCGTACGAGTGGTCGACGCCCCACTGGGCGAGGAAGCCGGGGGCGTCCGCGCCGGGGGCGGTGAGGTACTCGGCGACGTCGAAGCCGATGCCGCCCGCGCCGATCACCGCGACGCTGTCGCCGACCTTCGCGCCGTCCCGCAGCACGTCCAGGTAGCCGAGCACGCTGGGGTGGTCGACGCCGTCGATGGCGGGGGTGCGCGGGGTGACGCCGGTGGCGAGGACGACCTCGTCCCAGCCGGTCAGCTCGTCCGCGCCGACGACCTTGCCCAGGCGCAACTCGACTCCGGTGCGGGCGAGTTCGTGCCGGTAGTAGCGCAGCGTCTCGTCGAACTCCTGCTTGCCGGGCACCCGCCGGGCGACGTTCAGCTGGCCGCCGATCTCCGCCGCGGCGTCGAACAGCGTGACGCGGTGGCCGCGGTCGGCGGCGGCGGTGGCGAAGGCGAGGCCGGCCGGTCCGGCGCCGACCACGGCGATCCGCTTGGCGCGGCGGGTGGGGGCGAGGACGAGTTCGGTCTCGTGGCAGGCGCGCGGGTTGACCAGGCAGGAGGTGATCTTCGCGCTGAAGGTGTGGTCCAGGCACGCCTGGTTGCAGCCGATGCAGGTGTTGATGGCCTCGGGGGTGCCCGCGGCGGCCTTGTTGACGAAGGCGGGGTCGGCGAGCATCGGCCGGGCCAGCGAGACCAGGTCGGCGTGCCCGGTGGCGAGCAGTTCCTCGGCCAGTTCGGGGGTGTTGATCCGGTTGGTGGTGACCAGCGGGACGCCGACCTGCCCCATCAGCTTCTTGGTGACCCAGGCGTAGGCGCCGCGCGGCACCGAGGTGGCGATGGTGGGGATCCGGGCCTCGTGCCAGCCGATGCCGGTGTTGATGATGGTGGCCCCGGCGGCCTCGACCTCGCGGGCGAGCCGGACCACCTCCTCGAGGGTGGAGCCGCCGGGGACGAGGTCGAGCATGGAGAGCCGGTAGATCAGGATGAAGTCCGGCCCGACCCGTTCGCGCACCCGCCGGACGACCTCGACCGGGAAGCGCATCCGGTTCTCGTAGGTGCCGCCCCACTCGTCGGTGCGGTGGTTGGTCTGCGCGGCGGTGAACTCGTTGATCAGGTAGCCCTCGGAGCCCATCACCTCGACGCCGTCGTACCCGGCGGAGCGGGCGAGTCCGGCGCAGCGGGCGAAGTCCTCGACGGTCTGCTCGATCTGCTCGGCGGTGAGCTCGTGCGGGACGTACGGGCTGATCGGGGCCTGGAGGGCGGAGGGGGCGACCAGGTCGGGGTGGTAGGCGTACCGGCCGAAGTGCAGGATCTGCAGGGCGATCTTCCCGCCCTCGGCGTGCACGGCGTCGGTGATGGCGCGGTGCTCGGCGGCCTCCGCCTCGGTGGTGAGCTTGGCGCCGCCGGCCCAGGGGCGGCCGGCCTCGTTGGGGGCGATGCCGCCGGTGACGATCAGGCCGGCGCCGCCGCGGGCGCGCTCGGCGTAGAAGGCGGCCATCCGCTCGAAGCCGTGCTCGGCCTCCTCCAGCCCGACGTGCATGGAGCCCATCACCACCCGGTTCGGCAGGGTGGTGAAGCCCAGGTCGAGCGGGGCCAGCAGGTGGGGGTACGCAGCGGTCATCGACGCCTCCGGTCGGGATTTGTTACCCAACGGTAGGACGCGGTGGACCGGCCGTGCAACTAGTTGCAAAAAGAGCGGCCCGGCTAGAGTCGTGCCATGAGTGCGGACGAGGTGAGCGTGCGGATCGACAGCTGGATCTGGGCGGTCCGGCTGATCAAGACCCGCTCGGCGGCGGGCGCGGCCTGCCGGGCCGGGCACGTCAAGGTGAACGGGGCGGCCGCGAAGCCCGCGCAGCACGTCAAGCCGGGCGACGACGTGCGGGTGCGGATCGAGGGCCGGGAGCGGATCGTCCAGGTGGTGCGCCCGATCGCCAAGCGGGTCGGCGCGCCGGTCGCCGAGACCTGCTACGTCGACCACAGCCCCCCGCCGCCGCCGCGCGAGGAGCGCCCGGCGGCGGTCGCCCAGCGCGACCGGGGCGCCGGGCGGCCGACCAAGCG
>NZ_JBHUWH010000434.1:0-6598 GCF_042670125.1 Kitasatospora sp. NPDC057198
GCCGGGGACGGGCGGCCCGCTCTCGCGGCCTCTCGGCCTCGTGCTCTCGCAGCCTCAGGGCACCAGCGGCCCGGCCAGTACGGTCAGGCCCGCCGCGCGGTCGCCCGTCCAGGTCAGCGCGTCGGTCTCGCGCGGCTTGCGGCCCCAGAGCGTCAGCAGCAGGTCCTCTGCGGTGCCGGAGACCTCCGCGACCGGCTCGCCGGGCCCGTACGTCCAGGACCGGCCGCAGTCGGTGGCGGTGAGCCGCACGGCCTGCTCGGGGTCGGTGGCCGCGCCCCGGGCGACCATCCGCCAGGCCATGGTGTCGAAGACCTCGGCGACGCCGTCGGCGGCGAGCTCCGGGTCGAGCGGTGCGGGCTTGCCGAGCGCGTTCGCGGCGTCCCAGCGGTGCACCATGGTCTCCTGGGTGCGGCGGCGGCGCCAGAAGCCCACCGTGTTCGGCGGGGCGATCGTCCACGCCTCGGTGTCCGGGTCGACCGACAGGGCCGCCACCAGCTCGTCCGCCGTCCCGGCGTACCAGGCCCGGAGCGCGGCCGGGTCGCCCGGGGCGGCGCCCTCGTCGTAGTCGTCGCCGCGCTTCTCCCGGACGGCCGTCACCACCCACAGGTTCCCCGCGCCCATGTGCCCGGCCAGGTCGGCCAGCGTCCAGTCGCCGCAGTGCTCGACCGGGGCCGCCAGGTCGCCTTCCAGCAGTGCGCCGAACTCGTCCAGTTCGCGCCGAAGTTCAACCAAGTAGTCCACGGCGCAAAGATACCTCCCCGCTCGAACGCCAGTCGGAACGGGCCTGCGGCACCCGGCATCAGAACCACCCGCCATCAGAACCACCCACGATCAGAACCACCCGCCATCAGAACCACCCGCCGGCGACCGGCCCGAACGGGCGGGGAATCGGAGGAGTGCGCGCGGTGCGGGGAACGGCGGCCGGGGTGGGGCGTCGGTGGCCTTCGTTAGGGTCTTCTCCCGGTGACCGGCTCGGTCGTTCGAGGAGTTGGAGGAACGCATGCGGCACGGGGGGCGGGTCGGCGGCGGTGGCGCGGTCGGGGCCGGGGGCGGGGGCGGTGAACTGCCGGACGAGGACGGCTTCGTGCTGCCGGAGGCGTGGCGTGCGCAGGTGCTGCCGCTGCGTCGGGGCGGGGTGCCCGTCCCGGTGCTGGCGGAGCGGCCGGCGGTGGACCCGGAGGGGGCCTGGCAGCGGGAGGTGCGGGCGCTGGACGAGGTGGCCGGTGGGATCGAGTGGCTGCTGGCCGACGAGCTGTCCGCTCCCGGGCCGGCGGCCGCCCTCCGGGCCTACCTGGGCGGGGCGGACGATCCGGTCGGGGCGGCGCTGGCCGCCGCGATCGTCCGCGACTCGACCGAACCCGAGTCCCTGCGGCGGGAGTTCGAGGACCGGGTGGCCTGGGCGGGACTGTCGTTCGAGGTCCGGGCCGTCCTGGGCGCCTTCGAGGCGGACCTCGCCCGGTGGTGGACGGGCTCCGACCACCACTACTGGCTGGTCGTCCTGGACCTGGAGAGCGACGTCCACTTCGACCTGAGCGCGCAGTACGGCCTGCTGACGCTCGCCCGGCAGGCCCTCGCCGAGGCGCCCGAGGAGGAGTACGCGGCCGTCGTCGAGGAGTTGGCGCCGCTGCGGACCACGCCGGTGCGCCGGGCGGTGACCGCGCACCTGGTGCCGGAGCGGACGGACTGGGTGGACGAGTGCCTGGCCGAACTGCCCGCGCACCGCGGCCGGACGGCCACCGTGCTGCGCACCCTGCTGGCGTCCGCGCTGGGCAGCGCCGAGCAGTTGGAGCGGTTCCGGCCGGAGCGGGGCAGGGCGTTCCCCGACTGGACGCCCGGGGTGGCGGTCACCCTGCTGGACCGGATCGGCCCGGCCGCGGTGCCGCTGCTGGCGGCGGAGCTGGGTCTGCGCGCGAGCAACCCGCTGTTCGTGGCAGGCCCGCTGTTCGGCGAGTTCGCCGCGCTGCTGGCGGAGTTGCCCGGCGACGAGGCGATGCGCACGCTGGCCGGTCTGACCGGGCGCCCGAACCGGGAGGCGGTGCGCGAGCTGCTGGCGCAGAGTGCGCGGCGCTTCCC
The DNA here is from genome assembly GCF_042670125.1 of Kitasatospora sp. NPDC057198. NCBI lineage: Bacteria > Bacillati > Actinomycetota > Actinomycetes > Kitasatosporales > Streptomycetaceae > Kitasatospora > Kitasatospora sp. NPDC057198. Next base: position 2,074 of record NZ_JBHUWH010000434.1, read on the forward strand.
GGTGCGGGCGATGCGCGTCCTGTCGGCGGCCGTGCGCGACGGCGACGGCGGGGCGGAGGTCCGGGAGGTGCTCGACCAGCACGTCCGGCTGTGGCGTTCGCGGCTGCCGGAGATCCTGCCCCGGCTGGACGCGGCGAGCGCCGCGTTCGTGCTGTCGCTGGACGGCGCGCGGGAGCCGCTGCCCGAGGCCCCGCCCGAGCGGCTGCCCGCGCTGCTGGCCGAGCCGCCGTGGAGGTGGCAGCGCGCCGCCCGCGAACCGGTGCCGGCGGTGCTGACCGGTCTCGTCGCCGACCGGGAACCCCGGCTGGTGTGGCGGGAGGGCGAGTCGGCCGCGTACGCGAACGGCGGCGACCCGTACTGGCGGTACCCGGTCGACACCGACTGGGCCGAGGCGCTCGGGGAGCTGTCGCCGGACGTCTTCGACTGGCGGGCGGCCCGGCTGCTGGCCTGGGGCCCGGCCGAGCTGGTGACGCCGTACCTGGCGGACTGGCAGCCCTCGGCGTACCTGAACCACGGCGGCCACCTGCGGCGGATCCTCGGTCGGCACGGCACGGCCGCGCTGCGGCTGCTGCGTTTCGCGGCCCGGGAACGGCCGGAGGAGATCGCCCCGGCCCTGCTGCCAGTGCTGGACGCGACCGTGGCGGGCGTGATGGCGGGCCTGCTGCGGCTCAAGTCGGTTCATTCAGTGGCTCGTTCGTGGTTCGCCCGGCACAGGGTGGCGGGCGCGCTGCTGCTCGTCCCGGCGGCGCTCGGCCCGGCCGGCCCGGAGCGGCAGGCCGCGGAGCACGCGCTGCGCCGAGTGGCGGCGGCCGAGGGCGCGGACGTGCTGCTGGCGGCGGTGGCGGAGCGCTACGGCGAGCGGGCCGGGGCGGCGGCGGCCGCGGACGTCCTGGGGCCCGGCGCGCTGCTGCGGTCGCTGCCCACCCGGCTGCCGGAGCTCCCTGAGTGGCTGCGCCCCGGCGTCCTGCCGCAGGTACTGCTGGCGAACGGCGGCGGGGCGCTGCCGGAACCCGCGGTGCGGAACCTGCTCACCGTGCTGCAACTGGGCAGGCCGCACGACCCGTACCCGGGCCTGGCGGCGGTCGTCCCGGCGCTGCGGGCGGACACGGCGGCCGCGTTCGCCTGGGCGCTGTTCGAGGAGTGGCTGCGCGCCGGAGCACCGCCCAGGGGCAGTTGGGCGCTGCACGCGCTCGGCGAGCTCGGCGACGACCACACCGCGCGCCGACTGGCCCCGCTGCTGCCCCGGCTCTCCCATCAGCGCCAGGTGGACGCCCTGGACGTGCTGGTCGCGATCGGCACTGCCGACGCCCTGGCGCAGTTGCACGGCGTGGCCGGGACCGCGAAGTCCGCCGTGCTCGAGGAGCGGGCGCGGGAGCGGATCTCGGAGGTCGCCGAGGCGCTGGACCTGACGCCCGAGCAGGTCGCCGACCGCCTGGCGCCGGGCCTGGGCCTGGACGCCGACGGCAGCACCGTCATCGACTACGGCGGACGGACGTTCACCGTCGGCTTCGACGAGCGGCTCCAGCCGTACGTGCTGGACGCGGCGGGCAGGCGGCGCAAGGCGCTGCCCGCGGCCGCCGCCGCGGACGATCCGGACCTGGTGGCCGCCGGGCGTCGCCGGTTCACCGCGCTGAAGAAGGAGGTCCGGGCCTTCACCGTCGAGCGGACGGCCCGACTGGAGGCGGCGATGGTCGCCGAACGCTCTTGGAGCGCGGGCGAGTTCACCGATCTGATGGCCGGACACCCGCTGCTCCGCCGACTCGCGCGGGGGCTGCTCTGGACGGTCGACGGCGCCGCGTTCCGGATCACCGAGGACGGGACCTTCGCCGACGTCCGCGACGAGCCCTTCGAACTGCCCGCGGACGCGACGACCGTCCGGGTCGCCCACCCGCTGCACCTCACGGCCGCGGACCTCACCGCCTGGGGGGAGCTGTTGGCGGACTACGAGGTCGTCCAGCCGTTCTCGCAACTCTCCCGTCCGGTGGCCGCGTTGACGGAACAGGAGGCGGCCGGGCACCGGCTGCACCGGTTCGAGGGGCGCACCGTCCCGGTCTGGCGGCTACTCGGGATGGCCCGGCGCGGCTGGCAGCAGGTCGAGCCCGCACGCAGTTACCAGGGGGTGGCGGAGCGGCTCCACCGGCCACTGCCGGACGGCCGCCACCTGGTGCTCGCGCTGGACCCGGGCATCCGGGTGCAGTCCCCCGGCGGGGCCGTCGAGCAGCGCCTCGAAACGGTGTGGCTCGGCCCCACCAGCGGCCCCTACCCGTCGGGCCGCCACGACCTCCCGGAACGGCTCGGCGACCTGCCGGCCGTCCTCGTCTCCGAACTGCTGGCCGATCTGGAGGAGTTGACGTCCGACTGAACCCGGTGCCCGTCCGGTGGGACGGACGGGCGGGACCCGGCCGTCCGGTCGGCGCAGGGAGCGTCGGCAGGTCTGGCTAGGGTCTCCACCGGTGATCGTTCGAGGGTTCGGCCGGTCGAGGGCACGAGGGTTCGGAGGGGCAGTGCGGCGCTGGGAGCTGGTCGGCGACGGTTCGGCGAAGTTCTGGGAGGCCGAGGCGGAGGGGGCCTCGGTGCGGGTGCGGCACGGGCGGGTCGGCGGCAGCGGGCGGCTCCAGGTCAGGGAGCTGGCCGATGCCGCCGCGGCCGCCGCACACCTGGCGAAGCTGATCGGGCAGAAGGAGCGGGCGGGCTACCGGGAGGCGGGCGGGGCCGCCGGCCTGTCGGCGCAGGGCCCGTTCGTGCTGCCCGCGCGGTGGCGCGCCCTGGTGCTGCCCCGGCGCGGCGGCGGGGTGCCGGCGGAACCCTCCTGGCCGGGGCCCGCGGACGCGGCGGCGGGGGACGCCCTGGTCGCCGCCCGCGGCGCCTCGATCGCCGAGACCCTCGACTCCGAGGGCAACGACCCCGGGCTGCTCCGGGCCGCCCGCGCCCACCTCGACGGGGCGGCCGACCCGCTGGGCGCGGCCTGTGTGGCCCTGCTGCTGCCGTGGGCGCGGTACCCCGAACCGGACGGCGGGCGGCAGGTGGTGGACGCCTGGACGGCGCGCCAGGGCCTGGCGTTCGCCGCGCTGGCGGCGCTGGAGAGCTTCGAGGCGACGCACGAGAACCGCGCCTCCTGGCGTTCCGGCGAGCTGGTGCGCCGGGAGGACAGCCGCCTGTTCGACCGGGACGAGATGCCGCTGCAGTACGAACTGCTGGTCCGGGCGCGGCAGTTGATCGCCGCCGCCGAGGATGGGGAGTACCGGGCGGCGCGGGCCGCGCTGGCGGGGGCGCGCAGCACGCCGCGCCGCCGGGTACTGGCGGGCGTCCTGATGCCCGAGGTCGGCGAGTGGGTCCTGGAGGCCATCGCCGGGCAGCCGGACTTCGGCCCGGAGGCGCCGCTGCTGCGGACCCTGCTGCTGCTGGCGCTCGGCACCCGGGAGCAGGTCGAACTGCTGGGCCACCGGCCGAAGTTGCTGTGGGACGCCTGGTCGCCGGAGCGGATCGCCACCCTGGCCGACGGTCTCGGCGCGGACTGCGTGCCGCTGCTGGCGGGCGCCCTCCCGGGCCTGGCGGACGGCGCGGCGCGGCGCGAACTGGCCGAGTGCCTACTGGAGTTCCCGGACCCGGAGGCCCTGGACGCACTGATCGGCCACAGCCAGGACCCGCACCTGGCACCGGTGCTTTCCGAGGCCGTCCGCCGCCGCCCGGTGGGCGCGCTGCGCCGCCTGGCGGTGGCGGCGGGCCGCGGCGGCGGCCCGGTCGCGGTCACCGCCCGGCACCTGCTGGACGCCCAACTGGCCGAGCTTCGGCCACTGTTGGCCGACCAGGCGGCGCGGATCGACCCGGCCGACACCGGGTTCCTGGCCGCCCTGGAGCGGGAGCGGCCCCGGGTGCCGGACGCGGCGCCGCAGGCACTGCCCGCGCCGCTGGTCGCCGCTCCCTGGGAGGCCGCCCGCAAGGCCCGGGCGGCGGCCGTGCTGGACGGACTGGACGCCGACCGGGAGACGCTGCTGCGCTGGCGGGAGGGCGAACGGGAGGAGTGGGCGGCCGCCTGCCCGCAGGAGACATCGGCGCGCTTCGGCCCGGACACCGACTGGGCGGCGGCCGCCCGGGGCGTCCTCGGCGAAGGACCGCGCAACCTGTGGACCGAGTGGGACCTGCTGATGACCGGCCCGGCCGAGGTGCTGGCCCCGTTCGTACCCGGCTGGCGCCCCGGCCAGTTCTACCTGGGGGAGAAGCTCCTGCACCCGCTGCTGGCCAAGTACGGCGTCGCGACCGTCCCCGCCGCGCTGCACTGCGTGCGCGAGCGCCCCGCGCTGATGGCCCCGGCGCTGCTGCCGGTGCTGGACGCGGAGGCCGCCCGGCTGCTGGCCCCCGGCCTGTCCTCGACCGGGCCGCTGCTGGAGGCCGCCCGAGCCTGGTTCGCCCGGCACGGGGTGGCGGGCGCGCTGCTGCTCGTCCCGGAGGCGCTCGGCCGCCGCGGGCCCGCCCGCACCGCCGCCGAGCAGGCGCTGCGCCTGGTGGCCGCCGAGCAAGGCCGGGA
>NZ_JBHUWH010000435.1:0-6588 GCF_042670125.1 Kitasatospora sp. NPDC057198
GGCCGGAACCAGCCTCGAACCGGCCAGCCGCCGGAACACCGTCGCGCCGAGCGCGCACAGCACCACCGCCAGCGCCAGGCCGGGCAAGGTGAGAGCGAACGCCATGACCATCGATCCGATACCCCCTCGCACGACGCTCCCCGCGTCGCGTTCCGGCCGGTGAACGATTCGTGGCCGGACGGTGCTTCCCGGACGGTGGTTCCTGGACGGCGCGGCGTCGGGCGCGTCAGCCGAGGCCGGCCCCGGCGCTGGCCCCGGCCCCGGCGCCGGACGCGGGCCGTCGCTGCCAGCGGGCGCGGTGGAAGATCGGGTCGGCGGCGACCACGCACAGGGCGTGCATCGGGCCGTCGGCGTGCTCCGGGAGGAAGAAGCCGACCCAGTCGTTCTGGTAGCTCTCGCCCCTGCGGTGCAGTTCGCGGTCGCTGGCGACGGCCTCCCCGGCCTCGGTCAGCGAGTCGCCCATCCAGAACAGGACTTCGGGGCGGGCGAGGATGAAGGAAGCCCCGGCGTGCTCGGCGTACCGGGCCGGGTGGCGCTCGGACAGGCGGTGGACGGCGTCGGGGCGCTCGACGGGGCGCGGGGCCGGGGCGGTCACCGTCAGCGGTGCGCCGCGGTGCGTCCCGCGGCGCAGCGCGGGCCAGTCGGACGGGCGCAGGCCGGTGTCCTCGCGGGCCACCAGCAGGGGGGTGGTCCGGGCGTTCATCGGGCCGGGGCCCGGCGGGGCCGGGACGTGCAGCGCGCTGTGCGGGCTGGTCGCGGCGAGCCGGAACAGCGCGCCCAGGCGCAGCAGGTCGGCCCGGCTCCCGTACAGGAAGGCGACGCGGAGGTCGGGCGGGTGGAAGAAGGTGTTGCGGAGCATCGGCCCGGTGTCCAGCACCCGGGCGAGCTGCGCCCCCGCCCCGGCGGTGACCGGCCGGCCGGTCACCCGCAGCCGCATCCGCCCGTTCCCGCCGCCGTCGACCATCCGCCGAGTACAGCACGCCGTCCGCCGGACGGCCAACGCGTTTCCGGGGACGCGACGGAGCCCGGGCCGCCTCCCCACGAGACATGGGCGACCCGGGCTCCGCCGTGGTGCCGCCGCCCCCGACCGGCCCCGGACGAATCCCGGGCGGGGGCGGCGGGCCTGTCACCGCGTCAGCCGGTCTTCACGCTGCACGCGGTGCCGTTCAGGGTGAACGCGGTGGGGGCGGTGTTGGCGCCGCTCCAGCTGCCGTTGAAGCCGAAGGAGGTGGAACTCCCGGGCGCGATGGCCTTGTTGTAGCCCGCGTCGGTGACGGTGACCTGCGCGCCGCTCTGGGTGGCGGTGCCGTTCCACAGCGAGGTGACGGTCTGTCCGCTGGGGAAGGCCCACTTCACCGTCCAGCCGTTGACCGCCGCGGTGCCCTTGTTGGCCACCGTCACGTTGGCGCCGAAGCCGCCGCCCCACTGGCTGCTCACCGCGTAGGTGATCTCGCAGGAGGAGGTGCCGCCGCTGGGCGAGGACGAGGGCGAGGACGAGGGCGAGGAGGACGGCGAGGACGACGGGGAGGCGGAGGGCGAGGACGACGGCGAGGTGGACGGCGAGGCCGAGGCGGAGGCCGAGGCGCTCGGCGAGGGCGAGACGCCGCCCGCCGTGTCGCCGTACATGATGCCGCGGCCGTTGGTGCCGACGTAGACCCGGCCGTAGATCCGCGGGTCGCCGGTGATCGCGCCGCCGGTCCAACCCCACTGGTGGGCGTCGTCGTTGATCCGCACCCAGCTGGCGCCCGCGTCGTCGGAGCGGTACAGGCCGCGCACGCCGCCGATCTTCGCCGAGGTGTACATCGCCGGGTAGGTCTTGCCGGGGGCGGCCTTGCCGAAGCCGATGTTGTCGGCCTGGTCGACGCCCACCTGCTTGGTGAAGGTCGCGCCGCCGTCGGTGGAGTGCCACAGGCCGTAGCTGGTGGTGGTGGTGCCGCCGGCCAGCCAGACGTCGCCCTTCGCGCCCGGGACGGCCTTGAAGCGCACCGACTCGGTGGGCAGGCCGTTCGCCTTGGCGGTGAAGGTGGCGCCCGCGTCGGTGGAGACGTAGAAGGTGCCGCCGGACCAGCCGTAGAAGGTCTTCGGGTCGACCCGGTCGGCCTGCACGCTCGCGCCCGCCGGGAGGCCGGCGGCGGCCGTCCAGGAGCCGCCCGTCCCGGTGGTGCGGTACACGCCGGTGCCCTTCGGGCTCCACACGGTGGCCGAGCCGTCGGCCGCGATCGCGACCTGCCCGCCGCCGGTCACGCCGGACGGTTCGGCGGAGGCCGCGAACCAGTTGGCGCCGCCGTCCATCGAGAAGCCGATGTGCTTCTCGGTCGAGCCGGACGCGGTCTCACCGACCCGCACCATGGTGGCCGGGGAGGCTTCGGCGAAGTCCATCGAGGTGCCGGAGGTCAGGTTCGGCTGCGAGAAGATCTTCGCCGGGACCTTCGTCAGGTCGTCGTGCTTGAACCCGCCGAGGTCGCCCAGCGAGCTGAGCAGCGGTGCGCCGGTGGGGGGCGAGACCAGGTCGTTGACCGCGGTCTCCTCCAGGCCCTTGACGACGGGGGCGATGCCGACCTTGGTGCCCTTGTCGAAGTTGGTCAGGTTGGAGGAGCCGTACAGCGTCGCGCCGGTGCCGTACATCATCCGGTCCGAGTCGAACGGGTCGATCTCCAGCGACTCGGTCATCCAGCCGAGCTTCGGCGACTCCTCCGGAGCGGAGACGTTCGCGTTGAAGGTCAGCCACGGCACCGAGGAGATGTCGATGGAGTACTGGTCGACCCGGGTCGGGTACCCGTTGTACGACCAGAACGGCTTCCAGGTGGCGCCCGAGTCGGTGGAGCGCCAGATCTGGGTGTCGGGCCACCACGAGCTGTAGCCCGTCACCATCAGCACGTTGGGGTGCTGGCGGTCGACGGTCAGGCCCGAGTAGCCGAAGAAGTTGTTGCTGCTGTCCGAGGACGGCACCGGGCTGACGTTCGTCCAGGTGCCGGTGCCCGTCGCGTACTTCCACACGTCGCCGTGCGCGCCGTCGTACGGGCCGCCGGTGTCCGAGTACGAGACGAACAGGTTGCCGCCGGACGCGTCCAGGACGGCCTTGTGCGGGACGAAGCCGGTGGGCTGGCCGCCGATCCTGGTCCAGGTGGTGCCGCCGTCGTCCGAGCGGTAGATGCTGTTCTGCTTGTCCGCGACGCCGACGTACACGGTCTTCGTCACGCCGTTGACGGTGCCGCTGCCCTTGTCGAAGACCTCCCACAGCACGCCCAGCGGGTCGCTCTGGTAGCCCGAGGTGTCGGACGGGTCCGGCGCGTACGTGCCGGTCACCGGGAACGCCGTCACCTGCGACCAGGTCACGCCGTAGTCGGTGCTGCGCCACAGGCCCTTGCCGCTCGGGGCGCCGAACCACAGCACCGCGCTGTTGTTCGGGTCGATGGTCAGGCGCTCGCCCATGCCGCGGCCCGGCATGTTGCCGCCGAGCTTGAACGGCAGGGTGGTGCGCTGCCAGGTCTTTCCCTGGTCGGTGGAGCGCAGGATCGCGCCGTTCGCCGGGTCCCAGCTGTTGGTGTAGGTGCCCGCCGCGATGTAGACCCGGTTCGGGTTCTTGGCGTCGGTGGCGAGGCTGGCCACGCCGGTCAGGCCCCAGTCGTCCCAGCCCAGCGAGTCCAGCAGCGGGATCCACTGCTTGGTGGCCGGGTCCTGCCGGTACGCGCCGCCGATGTCGGTGCGGGCGTACACCAGGCCCTGCTGCCCCTGGTTGAAGACGATGCCGGGGATGAACCCGCCGCCGCCGATCTGCACGTTGTTCCAGGTGTACGGCTGGCTCGCGGCGCTCGCCGCACCCGCCGACTCGGCGGCGCTGGCCGACAGCTGGGGCAGCGCCGCGGTCGCCACGCAGGCGGCGAGGGCGGCCGCGGCGGCCACCGTCGCCAGCACCGGCCGGCGTCCGCGCACCGGGGGCCGCGAGGCGGCCCGGCGCTCCAGGGGGACAGGGGTCATGGGGGACTCTCCTCGGTCACGGGTGGGGGGACCAGAAAAGCGGCCCGGTCCACCCGCCCGACAACGATCCCGTTTCGAGCGCGGGTAAAATCGCAGGTCAGTGGCGCACCCGCGGTGAAAGTTACAGGGGCCGCACCCCCACCGGGCCCTCCCCGGCGGGTGCTTGACGCCCCGTCGAAACCTTTCGAGGCCCCGCGTTCGACAGATATTCGACAGCTCTTTCGCCTGCGTGCGACATGCGCGGCGGCCCCGTCCGACACCCCGTCAGGGGCGTATTCGACAGTCGTTCGACAGTCCGCCGCCCGCTTTTACCAGTTCGGGCGGCCGGGGCAACGGGGGCCGGGGCAACGGGGGCCGGGGCGACGGCGGCCGGGGCAACGGGGGTCAGCCGAACTGCCGGCCGGTGAAGCGGCGGACCAGCTCCGGCAGCAGCACCACGTTGGGGCGGTCCAGCGAGGCCATCAGGGCGGACTGGTCGTCCCGGGCCCGGTACAGCGACACGTAGCCGCCCGTGGTCCGCATCCGGCGCACCTCGTCCCACGCCAGCGCGGTCCCGTACTTCCCCTCGCCGCGGATCCCCTCCCGGCCCAGCCGCAGCTTGCCGATCACCACCTCCTCCCCGGCCCCGACCCGCTCGGTGAAGCCGTCCACCAGCCGCGGCGCCACGTACCGCTGGGCCAGCTCGACCAGGGTCCGCCACTCCTCCGGCGGTTCGGCCATCTTCCCGCGCGCCGTGAACACCAGCTGCCCCAGGGACTGCGGCTCCTCCCACCCGTACGGCTCGAAGACCGGCCCGCGCGGGTCGGCCGTCCCGAGCCCGAAGCCGTACATGGTGCTGTGCACGCTCGGCAGGAAGCGGCGCGGGGTGATGTCCCGGCGCATCAGGTAGCGCACCCAGTCGGCCTCGTCGAAGGCCAGCACGTTCCCGCCGAGGACGAGGTGCCGGGTGTCGGCGTACAGCCGCCGCCCGGCGTGGGTGGACTCCAGGACGGGCAGCGCGGGCACGGCCTGCGGCTGCGGCGCGGGCTTCGGTACGGGCTTCGGCGCGGGGGCGGGCTTCGGCTGCGGCGTCGACTTCGGTGCGGGTGCGGGTGCGGGTGCGGGCTTGGCGGCGGGTGCGGGCTCCGAGGTCCTGCCGAGGGTGGCGGCCTCGGGCAGGTGGAGCGTCAGCCAGGCCGGGACGGTGGGGCGCGGGTAGGCGAGCAGGTCCTCGCGGTAGTGGGCGGGGGAGAGCAACTGGTCGGCGGGCAGCGGCTCGTCCGCGTAGTCGTAGCTGGTCAGCACGCCGGCGCCGCCGGGGCGGGTGTCGGCCGCCATGACCAGCCGGTACCAGGGCCCGGCGGGCATCCGGGCGGACAGGTGGCGCTGGCGGCGGACCAGGACGGCCAGGCTCTCCGGGACGCGGACCGCCTCCTCCCGCCCGCCGTACCGGAAGGCGACCTGCGCGACGTCGGCGCCGACGGTGCAGGAGAACACCGCCGTGAAGCCGTCCCAGCCGGGCGTCCCGAGCAGGGAGAGCTGCTGCACGATCGGGTCGACCAGCCCGGCGGCCTGGGCGGCGAGGGCCTGCGGGTCGTCCACGACGGTGAAGGAGGCGACGGCGGGCTCGTCGTCGGCCCGCGCGGCCCGCTCGAAGGCGGCGGCGAAGTCGGCCATGTACGCCTCCTCGGCGGGCCGCCGGCGGATGAACACCTCCTCGGCCCGGAAGCGTTCGCGCAGCACGTCCGGCGGCAGCGCGGTGCTCGCCTCCCGGACCCGCCCCAGGTCGCCGACCAGGAACACCGGGGCGTCCAGCGTCAGCGAGTCCAGGAACGCCATCGGGTCGCTGTCGTCCACCTCCACCGGCACGTACACGTACCAGCCGCCCGGGAAGCGCTCCGCCGCCAGCTCGTCCGGCTGGGGGCCGGTGCCGCCCGCGGCGGCCCGCTCGGCCGCCAGCCGCAGTGCGTCGGCCCGGCCCAGCTCCCCGCGCGGGCCCGGCGCCGGGGCCCCGGCCAGCGGGTGGTCCGGGTCGTCCCGGCCCGGCCCGGGGTAGTGGTGCAGCAGCTCGAACCAGAGCACCATCTCGTACGCGGCCTCCTCGGCGGCCCCGTCGCACAGGATGTGCCACTGCCCCTCGCCGTCGCGCCCGAACGCCATCCAGCCCCGCTCGTGGCGCACCAGCACGTACCCGGCCCGGTGCGCGTCGCCGAACGCGCCCGTCCGGGCCAGGTCGGGCGGCACGCTGTCGGTGCGGCGGCCGAGCTCCGCGCCCTTGACGTCGATCGCGGTCAACTCGTAGCGGGCCATCGGCGGCGCTCCCCTCCGGGCTGCCCGCCCGCGCCGGTGCGGACGGGTGCATTGGCCAACGACCCTAGCCGATCCCCCCGACCGCCGGACCGTTCCGAGACGGACGGTCAACTCGCCTGTCCTCCAGCCATGTTCCTCGTCACAGTGACTCGCACGGCCGGGCCGGAACGGGTGGACCCGGTGCGCCCGGAGCACGGGGAACGGCTGCGCGACCTGATCGACCGGGGCCTGCTGCCGGCTGCCGGACGCCGGACGCCGGACGCCCGCTGCCCCGGCCGGGGCAGCGGGCAGCGGGCGGGCGGTCAGGCGGTCGGGCTCAGG
>NZ_JBHUWH010000436.1:0-6588 GCF_042670125.1 Kitasatospora sp. NPDC057198
GCCCGACCGCTCCGTGGTGAGCGGTCGGGCCGTTCGCGTTCGCGGTCGGTGCTCAGGCCGCGAGCAGGTGCTGCAGCAGGTCGCGGTAGGCGCGCAGCGACAGGCGCAGGTCCTCGGTGCGGGAGGCGGCGCCTGCGGAGTCCCGGTCGCCGTCGGCCCGCCAGGCGTCGCGCAGTGCGGTGCGGCGTTCGTGCAGGCGGTCGGTCAGCTCGCGGACCGTCTCGTCCAGGGCCTCGTCCGCCTCCTGGACGGCCCGGCCCGGGTCGTCCACGAAGGTGCCCACGGCGTGGTCGATCCGGCCGTTCAGCCGGGAGGTGAGTTCCGCCGGCAGGAGCGGGTCGGAATCGCCGGTCGCGAACGGGTTCCCGGCGGTGGAGCGCGGGCGGGCGGGCTCGGCGCCCTTCGCCAGGTCGGCCGGGTGCGGGGTGGTGCCCGCGCGGTCGGCGCGGGGGTCGGGGGCGGCGGCGCCGTCGGTGCGGGGGTCGGTGTCGGGGCGGGCCGGTGCGGCCGGGGCCGGGGCGAAGCCCTGCGGGGTGCCGGTACCGGCGTTGGTGGCGAAGCGGCCGCGGGTGGTGCCGGAGCCGGTGCGGTCGGTGCGGTCGGTGCGGTTGACGCGGTCGCTGCTCGGGTTCTCGGTGGTCATGCTGTCCTCCTCGGGGACGGTGGGGCGGCGGTGTCGCGGTCGGACCGGCCGGGGTTCAGGCGTGGTGCCCGTGCCGGGTCGACAGCCGCCGGGCGGACGGCCCCCCGGCCTTCGCCGTGCCGTGCGCGTGGGCGTGCTTCGGCTCGTCGCCGGCGCCGACCAGCGCGGTGAACAGCTCCCGGGCCCGGAGCAGGGCCGCGCGCTGCTCCTCGGTGGCCGGGGAGCCCGCGGCGGCGTTCGGCCGGGAGAGCGCGCGCAGCGCCCGGTAGGACTCGACGTGCTCGCCGTGGTCGACCGAGATGGTGTCGATCTGCGCGTCCACGTCGGAGTCCGGGTAGCCGCGGTCGCGGGCCACCCGGGCCAGCAGCGCCTCCGCGTCGGCCAGCGCCTGCCGGGGGTCGTCGACGAAGCGCGCCTTCACCTGCGCCCACTGCTCCTCGGCCCGGTCCCGCTCGGCCGCGCTCAGCGGGGTGAGGGTCAACTCCCGGTGCCGTTCCACCCGTTCGGCGAGTTCGCGTTCGGCGGCGGCGGTGTCGCCACCGTGCCGGGCGACGGTGCGCTCGTACTCGGGCCCGAACCGGCGGCTCAGGCTGGGGTGCTGCTGCCGGTGGCGGAGGACGGCGAACGCGCCGAGTGCCACCACCACCAGGGCGATCACGATGACCGCCGCGATCTGACCACCTGACATGCTCTGCCTCCTGACACGGGGGCCGCCCGCCGGGGCCGCCCAGTTCGGTTCGCTCCAGGCTTCGGGTGACCCGTCCGCGGGTCCGCAAACACGGCGGCCTCCTGACGGCCGGTCGGTTCGGGGGGGCGTGCTCAGCGGTTCGGCACCGGCCCCGTGGAGTCGCGGACGATGAGTTCGGTGGCGAGTTCCACGTGCAGCGCTTCGACGGCGGAGCCTTCGATCAGGCGGAGCAGCAGGCTGACGGCGAGGCCGCCGAGTTCTTCCAGGGGTTGCCGGACGGTGGTGAGGGCGGGGACGGAGGTGCGGCTGAGGTACTCGTCGTCGAAGCCGACGAGGGAGAGGTCGGCGGGGACGCGCAGGCCGCGGTCGTGGGCGGCGCGGAGGGCGCCGATGGCGGCCTTGTCGTTGAAGGCGACCAGGGCGGTGGGGCGGTCGGGGAGGTCGAGGAGGCGGCCGGCGGCGGTGTGGCCCCAGTCGCTGGTGGGTTCGATGCTGGTGACGAGTTCCGGGGGGATGAGCACGCCGGCCTCGGCGAGGGCGGCGGTGTGCCCGGCGAAGCGGGAGGCGGAGGCGAGCCAGTCGTCGGGGCCGTTGATGAAGCCGATCCGGCGGTGGCCGAGGGCGACCAGGTGGGCGGTGAGGTTGCGGGCGCCGGTGATGTGGGAGGCGGAGAGGGGGGCGTTGTCGCGGGGGACGGGGGTGCGGGGGTCGACGACGACGAACGGGAAGTCCTGGCGGCGCAGCCGTTCGAGTTCGGCGCCGTCCTCGACGGGGAGGACGAGCAGGGCCCCGGCGAGGTCGCGGCGGCGGGGGAGCCCGGCGAGGGCGCCGTTGTGCTGGGCGGAGCCGCCCGCGCTGAGGATCAGCTCCCGGCCATGCCGGTCGAGGGCCTCGGCGACGGCGGTGACGATGGTGCCGAAGTAGTCGGTGAGCAGGTAGGGGCAGCGGACGAAGACGGCGCCGGGCCGGGCGGTCCGCCGGGCGGCGGCGGGCTCGGGGGAGCCGAGCCGTTCCATCGCGGCGCGGACGGCGGCCCTGGTCTCCTCGGCGACGGCGGCCTGCCCGGTCAGGACGCGGGAGACGGTCGCGGGGGAGACCCCGGCGGCGGCCGCGATCTCCCGGACGGTGACCCGCGTCGATTTCGGCCTAGCCATGTGTTTCATCGTTTCGTTTCATGGAGGCGATCATACAACTCCCAATTCGCAAGGGGTGCAGGAACCTTGACAGGGCGAAAGGCGGTGCCGTTTCCTGAACGCACGCAAAAGTGCCAGAAACGTTTCATTTTGTTTCATGAAGGCAAGGCGAGAGGAATCCCGATGTACCGACGCGTGCTCGGCGCCGCCACGGCCGCCGCCCTGACCCTGGGCCTGGCGGGCGCGGCCCCCGCACCCCCGCACCGGCCCGCCGCCCCCGGCGTCGAGGTCTGGGTCACCACCCCGGACGGCACCGAACTGCTGCACCGGCGCCCGTCGGTGGCGTTCCGGCCGGGCGCGTCCGCCCGCACCACCATCACCGTCGACCCGGGGCAGGCGTTCCAGCGGATGGACGGCTTCGGCGCCTCGATCACCGACTCCTCCGCCGCCGTCCTGAGCGCCCTGCCCCCCGCCGACCGGGACGCCGCGCTGCGCCGCCTGTTCGACCCCGCGGACGGGATCGGCATCAGCATGGTGCGCCAGCCGATCGGCTCCTCCGACTTCACGGCCGCCGCCGCGCACTACACCTACGACGACGTCCCGGCCGGGCAGAGCGACTTCGCGCTGGCGCACTTCTCGATCGCCCACGACGAGCGGCAGATCCTGCCGCTGCTGCGCCAGGCCCGGCGCCTGAACCCGGAGTTGACGGTGGTGGCGACGCCGTGGAGCCCGCCCGCCTGGATGAAGACCGGCGACTCGCTGCTGGAGGGCAAGCTCAAGGACGACCCGGCGGTCTACGACGCCTACGCCCGCTACCTGGTGGAGTTCGTGCGGGCGTACGCGGCGGCGGGCGTCCCCGTCGACTACCTGACGGTGCAGAACGAGCCGCAGAACCGCAAGCCCAACGCGTACCCGGGCACCGACCTGACCGCCGAGCAGGAGGAGAAGGTGGTCGAGGCGCTCGGGCCGCTGCTGAAGAAGGCCAGCCCGCGCACGAAGATCCTCGGCTACGACCACAACTGGGCCACCCACCCCGACGACGTCCGCAACACCCCGCCCGGCGAGGACCCGGAGACCGACTACCCCTACCGGCTGCTGGACAGCGACGCCGCCCGGTGGCTGGCCGGCACGGCCTACCACTGCTACGCGGGCGACCCGTCCGCGCAGAGCGCGCTGCACGACGCGCACCCCGACAAGGGCATCTGGTTCACCGAGTGCTCCGGCTCGCACGGCCCCGACGACACCCCGGCGCAGACCTTCCGCGGGACGCTGACCTGGCACGCCCGCAACCTGACCGTCGGCGCGACCCGCAACTGGGCCAGGTCCGTGCTCAACTGGAACATCGCACTGGACGAGCACGACGGCCCGCACAACGGCGGCTGCGGCACCTGCACCGCGCTGCTGACCGTGCACGACGACGGCGGCGTGAGCACCGGCGCCGAGTACTACACCATCGGCCACCTGTCGAAGTTCGTCCGCCCCGGCGCCGTCCGGATCGCCAGCACCAGCTTCGGAACACCGGGCTGGAACGGGCAGTTGACCGACGTCGCGTTCACCGACCCGGACGGGTCGACCGTGCTGGTGGTGCACAACGAGAACGACGCGCCGCGCGACTTCGCCGTCGCGGTCGGCGGGCAGAGCTTCGAGTACACCCTGCCCGGCGGCGCGCTCGCCACCTTCCGCTGGCCCAAGTCCGGTGCGCCGAAGGCCGATCGGCGCGAGGTGCCGCTCACCGGCGCCACCGCCACCGCCCAACCCGCCACCGCGGACGCCCACTTCGCGATCGACGCGGACGCCTCCACCCGGTGGAGCACCGGGCAGGCCCAGGCCCCCGGCCAGTACCTGCGGATCGACCTCGGACGGCGCACCGCCTTCGACCGGATCGCCCTCGACAGCGGCGACAACCTCGGTGACTACGCCCGCAGTTGGCGGATCGAGGCGAGCGAGGACGGCACCCGCTGGCACCCGCTCGCCGACGGCGCCGGCACCGGCCAGCTCACCACCGTCGACCTGCCGCGCGGCACCCGGGCCCGCTACCTGCGGATCACCGACACCGCTGCCGCGCCCGGCTGGTGGAGCCTCGCGGACGTCCGCCTCTACCGCTGACCCCACCCGTTCCACCCCCACCCCACCCCACCCCCCACGAGGAGCAGTCCCATGCACGGACCGCACCGCCCCACCCGGATCGCCGTGGCCCTCGCACTGGCCGGCTCGCTGGCCGCCGCGGGCCTGGCCACCGTCGGCAGCACGGCCGCCGGGGCCGCCGACACCACCGCCCAGGTCTGGATCACCACCGCCGACGGCAGCAGCCGCCTCGCCCAGGCCGCCGCCGTCCCATTCTCCGCCACCACCCCGCAGGCGCAGGACATCGCGGTCGACGCGGCCGACGTCCAGCAGCCGCTGGTCGGCTTCGGCGCCGCCTTCACCGAGTCCTCCGCCCACCTGGTGGCCGGGCTGTCCGTCGGCACCCGGGCCGCCCTGATGAACGACCTGTTCTCCACCGCGGGCGGCGGCATCGGCCTCAACTACCTGCGCCAGCCGCTCGGCGCCTCCGACTTCGTCTCGCACCTGCCGTTCTACTCGTACGAGGACACCAGGGGCTCGTTCTCGACCGCCCGCGACCAGCAGGAGATCCTGCCCGCGATCAACCAGGCCCGCGCCGTCAACCCGAACATCCGGATCATGGGCACCCCGTGGTCGCCGCCCGCCTGGATGAAGACCTCGAACTCGCTGAACGGCGGCAGCCTGAAGCCGGAGAACTACGGGGACTTCGCCGACTACCTGGTCAGGGCGATCCAGGCGTACGGCGCGGCCGGTGCTCCGATCAGCGACCTGACGGTGGCCAACGAGCCGAAGTTCCAGACGGGTTACCCCTCCACCGGGATGACGGCCGACCAACAGGCCGACTTCATCAAGGTGTTGGACGGCAAGCTGACCGCTGCGGGCCTGTCCACCGACCTCTACGCGTACGACCACAACTGGGACGACACCGCCTTCCCGCTGAGCGTGCTCTCCCAGGACGCCTCGGTGGCCCGGCTCAAGGGCGCCGCCTTCCACTGCTACGGCGGCCAGCCCGAAGCCGAACAGCAGGTCGCGAACACCGGGAAGGCGGTGTTCTTCACCGAGTGCACCGGCACCGACGCGGCCACCCCCGCGCAGACCTTCAGCGGCACGCTGAAGTGGCAGACCGAGAATCTGATCATCCGCAACCTGCGCAGCGGCGGCCGCACCGCCGTGCTGTGGAACATCGCGCTGGACGCCAACGGCGGCCCGCAGTACGGCAACTGCTCCACCAACTGCAACGGCGTGCTGGAGATCGCGGACGGCACCTACCGCAAGAACGCCGAGTACTACGTGCTCGGCCACGTCTCCAAGTTCGTCAAGCCCGGCGCCCACCGGATCGGCTCCACCAGCCAGGGCAGCGGCGGCCTGCAGGACGTCGCCTTCCTGAACCCGGACGGCTCGCGCGGCGCCGTGGTGCTCAACGCGACCGGCGGCTCCCAGCACTTCTCGATCAGCGACGGCGGCCGCTCCCTGGTCTACGACCTCCCGGCCGGTGCGGTCGCCACCTTCACCTGGCCCGGCGCGCCCACCGGCGGCGGCACCACGCCGCCGAGCGGGAGCGTGAACACCTCCGCCTGGTACACCCTGGCCAACGCCAACTCCGGCAAGTGCGTGGACGCCACCGGCTGGGGCACCGCCAACGGCACCGCCGTCCAGCAGTGGGCGTGCGGCACCGGTGCCAACCAGCAGTGGCAGTTCACCCCCACCGACAGCGGCTACTACCGCGTCACCAACCGCAACGCCGCCGCGACCGCCCAGGTGCTCGACGTCACCGGGGCCGCCACCGCCGACGGGGCCGCGATCCAGACCTGGCAGTGGTCCGGGGGCGCCAACCAGCAGTTCAAGCCGGTCCAACGGGCCGACGGCGCCTGGACGCTGGTCAACCGCAACAGCGGCAAGTGCCTGGACGTCACCGGCGTCTCCACCGCGGACGGCGCCCGCCTCCAGCAGTGGACCTGCACCGGCGGTGCGGCCCAGTCGTTCCGCCTGACCGCGGTCGGCTGACCGCGGCCCCCTTACCGCAACCCCCGGACCGGGGAGGCCGGTTGGTGGACCGGACC
>NZ_JBHUWH010000437.1:0-6564 GCF_042670125.1 Kitasatospora sp. NPDC057198
ACTGGCGGGACTGGTGGGAGGAGGTGCCGTTGTCCGCGTACTGCACCACTCGGGCGCTGTCGGCCGTCGACATCACGTCGACCCCCAGCACCTTGCCCGAGTTGGCGTTGCGGATCCGGAACCAGCCGTCGGCGTCGGCGAGGAAGGTCCACAGGTGGTCGGCGGTACCGTTGTCCGCGTACTGCACCACCTGCGCGCTGTCGGCCGTCGACATGCCGTCCACGCCCAGCACCTTGCCCGAGTTGCGGTTGCGGATCCGCACCTGGCCGTCGGGCTGGAGCTGCCACAGGTGGTCGGCCGTCCCGCTGTCGGCGAACTGCACCACCTGCGCGCTGTCGGCCGTCGACATGCCGTCCACCCCCAGCACCTTGCCCGAGTTGCGGTTGCGGATCCGGAACCAGCCGTCGCCGTTGTCCACCAACTGCCACAGGTGGTCGGCGGTGCCGTTGTCGGCGTACTGCACCACCCGGGCGCTGTCGGCCGTCGACATCACGTCGACCCCCAGCACCTTGCCCGAGTTGGCGTTGCGGATCCGGAACCAGCCGTCGCCGTTGTCCAGCAACTGCCACAGGTGGTCGGCCGTCCCGCTGTCCGCGAACTGCACCACCCGGGCGCTGTCCGCCGTCGACATGCCGTCCACTCCCAGCACCTTGCCCGAGTTGCGGTTGCGGATCCGGAACGGGGCGCCCGCGGCGGTCCAGGGCGTGCCGTTCGGGGAGGTGGTGGGGAAGGCGGTGATCCGCAGCCGGGCCGCGCCCATCGGGACGAGGGTGACGGTCTCGACCGGCGAGGTGCTGCGGGCGGGGCTGTCCTGCAGCGGGCCGACCACGTGCTGGCCGTCGGCCTGCCACTCGGGGATGCGCCGGGCGGGCACGGTGATCCGCACGGGGGCGCCGGCCTGGGTGAAGGGGTTGGCCGCGAGCGTCCCCTGGGCTGCGGTGAAGACCGGGGATCCGGCGTCCAGCGCGAGGCCGTAGTTCCAGGGCGTGGTGGCGTGGACGGCGTACTCGGGGAAGGCGGCGCTGCCCGCGTACTGCTGGTAGCTCTCGCCGATCCGCAGCGAGTACGTCAGCGGGCCGTGGTCGACCGAGACGCTGCCGCGGTTGGCGGGCCAGGTGCGCACGGTGGTGCGCTGGGGCAGGCGCAGCACGACGGTGTCGCCGTCGCGCCAGGTCCGCTTGACGACGGTGTACGCCGGCCCGGCGGGTGCGCTCACGGCGGCGCCGTTGACGGTGAGGGCGGGCGCCGCGCACCAGCCGGGGACGCGCAGGTAGAGCGGGAAGTCCAGCGGCCGGGGGGTGCTCAGGCGCAGCGTGACGGTCTCGGCGAAGGGGTAGTCGGTGGTCTCGGTGAAGGTGACCGCCGTGCCGTCGGCGACCTTGGCCGTGACCGAGCAGGCGGCGTACATGGCGGCGGCCAGCCCGTGGTCCGGGGTGGCGAGCCAGAGTTCCTCCAGGAAGTAGGGCCAGCCCATGCCGTAGTTGTGCGGGCAGCAGCGGTACTGGTCGACGCCGGGCTGGTACGCCTGCATGGCGAAGCCGTTCTGGAACTGGCCCCGGGTCTTGGGGGCGTTGTCGAGGTCGACGCTGTTGGCGCTGGTGATGTAGTGCACGGCCCGGCCGTCGGGGTCGAGCGCGGCGGGCAGCGAGTTGAAGGCGAGGTCCTCGCAGCGGTCGGCCCACAGGGGGTCGCCGGTGATCCGGTTCAGCAACTGGTGGCTGGCCATGAACTCGACGACGCCGCAGGTCTCGAAGCCCTGGCGCGGGTCGCCGAAGCCGGGCCGGGCGTTCTCGTCCCCGGCGAAGCCGCCGCCGGGGAACTGGCCATACTGCGCCATCACCGCGTCGTAGGTGCGGTAGGCGGAGCCGGTCAGGGTGGCGGACGGGGCGCGCAGCGCGTACTGGGCGGGTTCGCGGAAGCCCTGCGCGATGTTGACGTTGTGCAGGCTGGGCAGGTTGTCGGTCCAGTTCGCGCCGTGGGCGTGGATCTTGTCGGCCAGGTCGAGCAGGAAGGCGTCGCCGGTGCGGTTGTACAGCCAGAACACGCTGTCCAGCGCGTCCCCCCAGCGCACCGACACCCAGCTGCTGTTGAACGCGCCGGGCCCCTGGGCGTTCATGTAGCGGAAGAAGGCGCTGAGCAGCGGGACGATCCGGGTGTCGCCGCTGTACTCCTGCCAGCTGCGCAGGGCCCAGGTGAGCGGCAGGAACGGCCAGAAGTCCGGTCCGCCGTTGAGCGAGGTGCGCAGCGCGCCCGGACCGAAGAAGCCGTCGGCCTGCCGGGTGGCGACGACGGCGTCGATCCAGCGGCGGGCGGTGGCGAGGGCGGTGGCGTCGCGGGTGGCGATCGCCAGGTCGACGTAGCCGCGCAGCCAGTACGGGACCTCCTCCCAACCGGGCCGGTCGGGACGGGCCCACCCGCTGGTGTCCAGGTCGAGGAAGTGCGAGATCTGGTCGTACCGGCCGCACAGGCCCGCGAGTTGGAGCCGCAGCTGCCCGTCGAGCCAGCCGGCGGCCGTGGTGCTGCCCGGCGGCAGGCGCAGGAACGCGACGGGGGCCAGCGGCGCCGCGTTGGGGAAGTAGAGCCCGCCGGGGGCCGGGGCAGCGGCGCCGGCGGGGACGGGGGCGGCTGCAGCGGGGGCGGTCGGGGCGGCGTGTGCGGCGGCCTGGAGGCTCGGGGAGAGGCCGGCGCCGACGGCGGCGGCGCTGCCGACGAACTGCCTGCGGTTCATGGGCATGACAGTCTCCTTCGGAAGTCTATTCCAACGTTGGAAAGCGAGGGGCATCGGCATGACAGCATGCACCGAGTGCACTGTCCAGGGCCGCAACAGGAATCGTCACCGATCAACTCCCTTCCCTACCAAGGAATATGTTCATCACCTCGGGCCACCCACAGCGCACCGACCAGCTCGGACACGGCCCGGCCATCGCCCTCCGAACCCTTGTCAACGTTGTAAAAGCGGAGCCGCCAAAGACCCACCCAGCTGAAGGGTCCGCTCGCCCATCTCGGCGGCCAGCCCAGTGACGACGCTCTCCACCACGGCGAGGGCGCCCCGACCTGGCCGGAGACGGGCGAGAGCCGGAGCCTGCACACCACCCTCGCGCCACAACCGGTGCCGACCCGCGGCGCAGCCGTCCCGCGGCGGTCAGCCCACCCCCATCCGCACATCCCACACACCACCGGTACAGCCACCGCCCCGGGCTCATAAGGTACTTCGCACGGATTCCCCCCGACGGGCCGAGGTCAGTAGACAGGACGAAAGAGGTTCACCGACCTTCGGTTGCCGACCGTACAGGCGCTCGACAGGGCGGATGCCCGGAAGCTGGAGATCGTCGATCCTGGGACGGGACCGGTGGAAGGCTGGTGGGAGCAATGGATTCGCAGTCCATGGACGCCAAGCAGACGGCCGAGTACTCGAACGTCTCGCCGTCCCGGCTGTACCGGGAAGCGACAGGCGTGGGCCCGGCCCCCTTCGCGCAAGGCGGGCAGGACCCCCGCCGCTTCGGGCGGCGAGACCGAGGTCGAGGGTCTCGGCGGTCCGGCCGATCGAGCCGGGCATGGGGTGCAATGGTGACGTCGGGTGTCGGAACCGTCCGAACGCCCCGGGTTACTCGCCGGTCTGGCCGTCGATGAGCTCCCGGGCGACGTCGAGCTGGCCGACGTGCCGCGCGTACTCCTGGAGCAGGTGGAACAGGATTCGCCCGAGGGTGGGTGCGTCTTCGGGCCGCCGGAAGCGGCCGCCGATGCGGGCCGAGTCGGTCAGGACGGCGTCGGCTGCCAAGGCCCGTGACCGTTCCACCTCAGCACGGTATGCGTCCAGGACGCTGCCGGTCGGCTGCTCCGCCGGCACGTTCCATTCGGCCTCGTCACCGCCGGGCGGATAAGCCAGGAGGTCTTCGGCGGCGAATCCCCAACGCATCCAGCGGCGCTCGACCCATCCGAGGTGCTTGATCAGGCCCAGGGGCGACCATCCCAGGGGTTCGACCGGGGTGCGGAGCTGGTCGTCCGACAGCCCGGCGACCTTCCGCATCAGAGCGTGGCGATACCAATCCAGATATCCCAGGAGAAGACCGTGCGGGTCGGAGACCTCGACTCCGGGGCCGTCGAGGATGGCCGGGGCTTGCTGCAGTGGCTTCGGCATCCCCCGACGATAACGACGGTTTCAAGAGCCTTGTCGCTGGCCGGCTTCGGCGGTGCAGGTGGCCCGGTCGCCGGCGGAGAGACGTTGCCGGGCGACGGCGACGCCGGTGTGGATGTCCAGGATGCGGGCGGGGATCGCGGCCGGGATCGCGGCGGCGAGCCGGAAGAGTGCGGTGCTGCGGGCCCGATCGGGTCGGATGCCGAGCTGGTTCAGCCGCCGCGTCAGCTGTGCGGTGCTGATCGGGCGCCCTGGCTGACCGCCCGGGAAGAGCCATGGGGACGGGGCCAAGGCGCCGATGGTCGCATGGTCCTTGCGGTTCGCGGCGACCGTGTGGGCCGGTCCGGCGACGGGCTCGCGCAGCCGGACGCGTGCGCCACCGAGACGGAGACGTACTCCGTGAGCACCGACCTCGACGTTCTCGATGGTCAACCGATGAATCGCCGACGGCCCTTGTGCGTAGATGAAAGCCTGGCTCTGGGCGGCGAAGCCGGACTCCTCGGTCTGCTGCCCCACCGCGTTGCGGTACCTGATCCGGTACTCGTGGGAGCACTTCGTCCAACTGAACCCGGGATGCTCGCACTCCTTGAAGAAGCTGCCCGTCCCGCGGATGAGACCTGTGCTTGCCGTGGCGGCCGGTACCTCCGGAAGCTTGCTGACCTCTTGCCGACCCCGAATGGTCGGCCGTCCCCCGCGTCGGCAGGAACCACTGGCCCCGTGGTGTCTCGAGCCCCTCAGGGCAGCCGGTTGCCGTAGAACGGCCCGTTCCACGTCCATCCATCCGGTGCCGGGAGCACAGCCGCTCCCGGCCGGGCGGGCGAAGGAGTTCAGGGAGACTCTCCACGCCACCGCCAACAGCGCAGCCCTTCCCCCAGCCATGCCGTTGACCTGGATGAATCAACGCTCGGACGGCAACTGCCTCAGCCCCAACCCGACAACCCGCAGCCAGAACGATCAGCTCCAGCGCGCAGTCAGCGCCGAACAGCCACCGTGCCTTCCAAACCCGGATACCGGCAGATGGGCCACGGTGTACTACGACTGATGCTGACTTTTGCTGACCGCACCTGACGGCTCGCCTCCCCGAATCCACCGCCCGGAACGACATCAGCGGCAGCACGCCACGACACCGTGCCCCTGCCGAAAGAACACTTGGCCGGACAGGTGCCCTCGGACAGCCGTCAGCAACACCGCGCGCCCCTGGTGTCAACACACCGCTCGATGCCCTCCCCGACCATCCACGCCAACGGGACCCACCAGCCCCAGGCAAGTTTCCACACCTCCGATACGAGGTTCACGGCCAGCCGGGCCACTGTTGCCGCCTTCCACCTCCTCAGCCAAGCTTGACCCCGACCAGGAACACAGCAGTGCCGACAGGGCCGATCAGCGTTCCTCCGCCAGTACAGCGATTGGAGACGCCAAACGGCAGCGCCGCTCACACGAGGAGGACGCCGGAAGGCGCAACGCGTTCTTGCCCAGGTTCGGCAGACCCCCGCTCGCGCGGGGAAGACAGGAATAGCCGACCCCAGCAGAGCGCGGCTGCCGGCAGACCCCCGCTCGCGCGGGGAAGACCTGCTCGGTCAACTCGGCGCCGCGGCCGGGAACGGCAGACCCCCACTCGCGCGGGGAGGACCGCTGGACGGCTTCGACGGTGGCGATGATGCGCGGCAGACCCCCGCTCGCGCGGGGAGGACAGCAGTCTGCGATGAAAATCGGGGACTGGTCGCGGCAGACCCCCGCTCGCGCGGGGAGGACAAGAAGTGAAGCTGACCACCCAGACCCTCCTCCGGCAGACCCCCGCTCGCGCGGGGAGGACTAGAGGTGGGCCAAGATGCGCGTGTCCAGGACCGGCAGACCCCCGCTCGCGCGGGGAGGACCCGACCGGGTGAGGAGTTCGCGCGCGAGCACGCGGCAGACCCCCGCTCGCGCGGGGAGGACCCCACGATGTCGTCCGCGAAAGATGCGCGGGGCGGCAGACCCCCGCTCGCGCGGGGAGGACGCCGTACAAGCCAGGGCTGTTCCACTCGTCGTCGGCAGACCCCCGCTCGCGCGGGGAGGACTTGCTCTGACAGGCGAGCGGGACGATCTGCGCCGGCAGACCCCCGCTCGCGCGGGGAGGACAAGATCAACGGCGTCGTGAGCTGGGTCATCGACGGCAGACCCCCGCTCGCGCGGGGAGGACTTGGCGAGCTGGGCCCAGAGCTTGCCCGCGTCCGGCAGACCCCCGCTCGCGCGGGGAGGACTCCGGGTAGCGGTGCTCCGGCTGCGGGTCAGGCGGCAGACCCCCGCTCGCGCGGGGAGGACTCCGGGTAGCGGTGCTCCGGCTGCGGGTCAGGCGGCAGACCCCCGCTCGCGCGGGGAGGACACGATCAAGGCGTTCGCGCGGTCGGTGGTGTACGGCAGACCCCCGCTCGCGCGGGGAGGACATCACC
>NZ_JBHUWH010000438.1:0-6561 GCF_042670125.1 Kitasatospora sp. NPDC057198
GCCGGGGCCCGCGGGCCCCGGCCGTCCGCCTACCGGCGCTCTCAGTGGTGGCGGCCCCGGACGCGGCGGGCCAGCGCGATCACGCCGCCGCCCAGGCCCAGCAGCAGCGCGGCGGCCCCGGCCGCCGGGGCGACCAGGTCACCGCCGCCGGTGTCCGGCAGCGGGCGCGGGTGCGGCGAGCGGGAGCCGGTCGGCCGGGGGGTGCTCGGGCTCGGCGACGGAACCGGGCTGCTGCTGCTCTCGCTCGGCGACGGCGACGGCGGCGGGCTGGTGCTCTCGCTCGGCGACGGGCTCGGGCTCGGCGACGGGGACGGCGACGGCGACGGGCTCGGGCTCGGCGACGGGGACGGCGAAGGGCTCTCGCCGCACTCCGGCAGGTCGCCGTTGAACGGGTAGGCGTGCAGCTCGGTGCCGCTGGTACCCTCCTGCACCAGGTTGCCCGCCAGGTAGACCCGGCCGTTGGTGCCCGGGACGGCCACGGTGACGGTGCCGTCCGGGTTGCCCGCCATGATCGAGCCCTGGAACTGGGCGCCGCCGCTGATCGTGGCGGCGGCCGCGTTCGGGATGTTCCACATCAGCAGCGGCTGCATGTCGGTCAGCTGGTCGCCGGGGATGCCGGTGCCGGTGTTGGTGCGGATCAGCACCGGGTCCGGCCCGACCATGTTGACGATCACCGTCGCACCGGCCGGGATCCCGGCGAAGACGATGTCGGCGGCCGCGGACGCGCTGCCGATGTTCCGGTCGACGTTGAAGACCTGCCGCATGCTGACGCCGTCGCCGGTGAAGGTGTAGAGGTTGGTGTCCACCGTCAGCTGGCCGGTGGCCGTCTGCTGCGCCATGCACGCCGAGTGGCCCTCGATGACCGGGGTCAGGCCGGTGAAGGCGTCGATCGCCGCCGGGTCCCGGCGCACCGTGCCGGTGGGCGCCATCGTGATCTGGCCGCTCTGGTCGGTGCCGTAGACCAGGTTGCCCCAGCGGGTGCCGGTCGAGTCCACGCCGCCGACCGCCAGCTCGTTGCCCGGTCGGACGTCCACCGCGCCGCCGACCGTCACGAAGTCGGTGCCCTGCGGCGGGGGGACGCGGGAGCCCACGCCGACCACGCCCGTGTTGAACAGGCCGCCGCCGTCCTTGGCGATCGTCAGGTCCTTGACCGTGACGATCTTCCCCTCCGCCTCCGCGGCCCGCCCCCCCACCGTGTAGTTGCCGCCGACGTAGATGTTGATCGTGCTGTCGCTGCCCGCGAAGTCGCCGTTGTTCGGCGGGTTCGGGAACGGGTTCGGGCAGGTGCCCACGCACGGGCCGAGCGGCGGGGCCAGTTGGTCGGCCTGGCCGACCGAGGCCAGGGTGATCAGCGGGGTGGCGGCGAGTGCCGCCACTACAGCGAGGCGGAGCAGCGGGTTCTTGCCACGGACGCCGTGTCGCACGGACACCCCTCTCGTTGACGGTTGGTCAGCAGACAGCAGACCTCGCCAGCAAAGGGGAACCGCCCGGCCGTCTCGCCCAGTGGGACACCGACCCGCCGGAAAATCATTCGAACGGACTATTTTGATCTCGCGTCACTGAGCCCGTCGGCGGATCCGCCGGCCCCGGGAAGGGAGAACCGTGCCGAACCCCCCGTTCGCCATGCTCGCCAGCACCGCCGAG
Organism: Kitasatospora sp. NPDC057198; assembly: GCF_042670125.1. Lineage (NCBI taxonomy): Bacteria > Bacillati > Actinomycetota > Actinomycetes > Kitasatosporales > Streptomycetaceae > Kitasatospora > Kitasatospora sp. NPDC057198. The sequence continues at coordinate 1,645 of NZ_JBHUWH010000438.1, forward strand.
GTGCTCGCCCGCCCGGACGCCGACGAGCGGCTGCTCACCGGGTACGAGCGCGAGCGCCTGGGGCGCTTCCGGCGGGACACCGACCGCGACGACTACCTCGCGGCCCACCTGCTGGTCCGGTACTGCGCCGCCGCGCACCTGGGCACCGACCCGGCCGCGATCGCCTTCGGCCAGCGGTGCCCCGGCTGCGGCAGCGGCGTCCACGGCCGCCCGTACCTGACCGACCGGCCCGGAACCCACCTGAGCCTCTCCCACACCAACGGCGTGATCGCCGCCGCGGCCGCCCCCGTCCCGGTCGGCGTCGACGTCGAGCACCTCGGCCCGCGGCACGACGACCCGACCGCCCTCAGGCACGTCCTCACCCCCGCCGAGGCCGCGCTGGTCCGGGGCCACGCCGACCCCACCGCCGCGTTCCTGAGGCTGTGGGTGCGCAAGGAGGCCCTGATCAAGCTCGGCCGCACCACCCTCGACAGCCTCGCCGAACTCGACCTCTCGCACCTCCCGATCGACCCGCCCGCCGCCCACCGGGACGGCGACCTGCACTACCTCGAAATCGCCACCGCCACCGCCGTGTTCACCGCCGCCGCGACGGTGCCGGTGCAACTGCTGGAGCTGTGAGGGCGGTTCAGCAGCAGCGCCCCTCCCACTCGACCCGGTCGAAGTCGCCCGCCGCGTAGGCCGCCGCCGGGATGCCGAAGTAGATCGACCCGTTGTCGCCCCAGCCCCAGTTGAACTCCCCGTCGGCGGCGAGCTGGAGCAGGTTGACCAGCGGCCCGTCGGCGTCCCGGCGGGTCACCGAAGTGCTGTACGAGGTATCCGGCCAGCCGAACGCGCAGTGCCGCCCGGCGGTGTTCCCGTCGTGACCGTCCATCCCGAGAAGGACCACCTCCTGCGCACCCCAGTGCGCGTCCCGGTCGTACTCGAAGTCGCCGTCCTCGACGTCCCAGCAGTCCGGCAGCATCACCGACCCGACCGCGTGGACCGGCCGGGCCGGGTAGCGCCGGGCCGGGGTGGGCGCGGGCACCTCGACCGCCCGGCCGGGGTCGGCGGCCAGCACCCGGAAGTGCGGGGCCTCGGACCTGCCGAGCTCGCGGAACTCCTCGTACGGGATCTCCGGGTCGAGGTAGAAGAAGTTCAACAGGCCCGGCCGCACCGGCAGTTCGGCGCCGAGCCAGGGGGCGAGCGCGTCGGTGTCCAGGACCGCGTGCAGGGACAGCGGCACGCCCTCCACCGCGGGCCAGGCCGTGCCCGGTTCGAGCAGCGCCGCCCCGCCGAGCCGGCAGCGGCCGGTCGGCGGCGCGTCCTCCGTGGCGGCCTCCAGCCGGAACCCGCGCCGCGCCAGCCGCGCGAACTGCGCTCCGGCCCGCTCCCCCAACCGCTCGGCGCAGACCCGCCGCAGCTCCTCCGCATCACGAAACTCCATGCCCCGCATCCTCCCAGGAGCCGCCGACGGACCGGGCCGCCGACGGTTCCGGGCCGAACGGTCACACCGGCCGCAGCAGGCCCACGAGTTGGGCGTGCACGCCGGGGGCGGCGGCCAGGAAGGACGGCGCGGCCGGGGTCCACGGCGCGCCCCGCACGTCGCTGACCACCGCCCCGGCCTCGGCCGCCAGCAGGGCGCCGGGCAGCAGGTTGGCCGGGTCCGCGCCGTACTGCCAGAACGCGGTGAGGTGGCCGGAGCCGACCTGGGCGGCCTGCAGGGCGGTCGGCCCGAGGTTGCGGACCGCCGGGACGTGCGGCAGGACGGCGGCCAGCGAGGCCCCGGCGGCACGCAGCGCCTGCGGGTCGCGGGCGATCCGCGGCGGCTGGGAGGTCGCGACCAGGGCGGTGGCCAGGGTGCGCGGGCGGGGCGCGCAGCGGCGGCCGTCCAGCCGGGTGCCGCCGCCGGCCGCCGCGGCGTACGTGGCCCCGGCGAGCGGGGCGTGCACCACCGCCAGCACGGGGGCGCCGTCGCGCAGCAGCGTCGCGGTGACGGCCCACTGCGGGAGGGCGCTCAGGTACTGCACCGCCCCGTCGGTGGCGTCGCACAGCCACCACTCGCCGTCCCCGGGCACCTCGCGCGCCCACTCGTCGTCCAGCCAACCGGCCCGCGGGCGCAGCGCGGTGAGCCGTTCGCGCAGCAGAGCGGCGGCGGGCCGGTCGAGCGCGTCGAAGGCGGCGCGCGCCCGTTCGGGGGTGGCGGCGGCGAGCGGTTCGGCGGCCTGCCGGCCGGCCAGGTCGCGGCCGACCTCGCGCACGGCCCGTTCGACGGCGTCCAGCATCTCCTGCACGGTGGTCCTCCTGTATTCCGGTGGTGGTCGAGGAGTACCGTCGGGGCGGCGGTCCGGGACGTCCCCGGGCCGGAAGTGGCGGAGATCGGACGGCATGGACACCGAGACGACGGATCCCGCCAGCGTGCTGGACGCGCTGGACCGGCGGCTGGTGCACGCCCTCCAGGTGGACGGCCGGGCCGAGCCGGGGCGGATCGCCGAGGTGCTGGGCGTGTCGGCGCGGACGGTGACCCGGCGGCTCGGGCGGCTGCTGGGCACCGGCGCCGTCCGGGTGGTGCGGATGCCGGACACCCGGGCCGCCGCGCTCGGCGCGCTGCTGCTGCGGGTGCGGGTGCTGCGCGGGCGGACGGACGCGATCGCGCTGGCGCTGGCCGCGCGGGCGGAGGTCCCGTTCGTCGACGTGATGCTCGGCGGGCAGGAGGTGTCGGCGGTGGTGCTGGGCGACGCCGCCGCCCGCGACCGGCTGCTGCGCGGGCTGCTGCCGGCCACCGACGCGGTGCTGGAGTCCACCGCGCACGCCGTGCTGCACCTGTTCGCGGACGCCTCCGCCTGGCGCTGCGGCGCGCTGACCGCCGCCCAGGAGGCCGCGCTCGCCCCGCCGCCGCCCGTCCCGGCCGACCCGCCGCCCGCCCCGGACCCGCTCGACCACCGGCTGCTGGACGCGCTGGGCGCCGACGCCCGCCGCCCGCACGCCGCGCTGGCCGCCGCCCTGGCGGTGCCCGAGTCGACCGTCCGCCGCCGGCTGCGCCGGCTCGCCGCGGCCGGCCTGCTGCGCACCCACGTCAGCGTGGACCCGCGGCTGCTCGGCGCCGCCGTGGACGCCAACCTGTGGCTGGACGTCGAACCCGGGCGGCTCGCCGCGACCGGCGAGGCGCTGGCCCGGCACCCGCAGGTGCACGGGGTGCTGGCCACCAGCGGGCCGAACAACCTGATGGCCGCCGTGTTCTGCCCCGACCACGCGGCGCTCTACCGGTTCCAGACCGAGGTGCTGGGCCCGCTCGGGGTGCGGCGGGTGGAGACCGCGGTGGTGGCCCGCGCGGTCAAACGGGCCGGGGCCCGGCTGCGCCAACTGCCCGGCTGAGGGCCGCTGTCAGCGGGGCGCGGCAGACTGGGGGCATGTGCCGAAGCATCAAGACGCTCCGCCCGCCGATGACGCCCGACGCCACCCCCGAGGACGTGCACGCGGCGGCCCTGCAGTACGTCCGCAAGATCTCCGGGTTCCGGGCGCCCGCCGCGCACAACCGCGAGGCGTTCGACGCGGCGGTGGCCGCCGTCGCGGCCGCCACCGCCCAGCTCCTCGCCTCGATCGAGGTGCGCGGGGTCACGCCCCGTTCGTCGACCCCGGCCGGATGACCATCAGCACCAGGACGACCGCCCACAGCAGGTTGAACACGCCCGCCGTCATCGGCAGCATCTTCAACTTGCCGGTGGCGCGGGCCGTTTCGGCGTCCCGGTCCTCGGTCGCGTCCAGCGCGTCGAGGGTCGCCTGCTGACCGGGCAGCACGAACAGCAGCAGCACGCCCGCCGCGACGGCCGTCAGCACGATCGAGGTGACCAGCCAGGCGTTGCCCAGCACGCCCATCGCCTGCGCGGTGCCGATGCCCAGCAGCGGGACGCCCAGGCCGATCAGCGCGTACACGTTGCTGATCCGGTGCAGCAGCCGCACCGAGACCTGCGCGGCCGGCTGCTCCGGGCCCGCCGCGAGGGCGGCCTTCGCCTTGCGCGGGAACATGCTCACCGCCACCGCGACCGGACCGATGCACAGCGCCACGACCAGCAGGTGCAGACTCAGCAGGAACTTGGCCATCGCCGGCGCGACCCTTCCACCACAACGGAACCTCGACGTCCGTCACGCTAGCAGCGCTTATGCAGGCCCCCGTCAGGGAGCACCGCCGGAGAGCACCGCCAGGGGCTCGGGGAACGGCGAGGCCCAGTCTGCTGACGGTGCACTGCCGGAGCGCGCATCGGCTTCCGGTTCTGTTACGGCACGCAGCAGCACGGACACTTCGATGGGCTCCGGCCACCAGCAGCACGGACCCGCCGTTCCCCGGGCCCCTGATTTCGCCCCCCGCCGTTCGTACCCGGGCCCCTGATTCCCCCCCTTCGCCTGCCTGGCAGTTTCCCTGCGGACTGTTACGGAGCCGGGCGGTGACCGTTACCCGACCGGCGGTTCGCCGAGTGGCGGGCTTCCTAGCGTGGGCGCCGTCGACCCGTGGCCGCCCGGCCGCGGGTGACGAGTGATCGGAGGATCCCCGATGTCAGGTACCACTTCCGTCCGCCGGACGGCACGGCTCGCGCTGGTCCCGGCCCTCGCCGCCGGTGTGCTCGCGCTGCCGGGCGCCGTCGCGTTCGCCGACACCGCCTCCCCGTCGGCCTCCCCGACCAGCCCGGCCACGACCGAGTCGACCGGCCCGGCTCCGGCCAAGCCGTCCCCCTCGGTCTCCCCCACCGCCCTGGTGTCGGCCTCGCCGACGTCCGCCGCGAAGGCGGGCGCCCCGCTGCCCAAGGGCGGTGCGCAGACCGGTGAGGGGGTGGCCGACCGCGGTTCGGCGACCGGGCTGGTGCTCGGGGCCGGGCTGGCGGTGGCCGGGGCGGCCGGGATCGGCCTGTTCGCCGTCCGGCGCCGTGCCGGCGACCGGGCCTAGTC
>NZ_JBHUWH010000439.1:0-6557 GCF_042670125.1 Kitasatospora sp. NPDC057198
CACCCCGCCGAACCAGGGTGGCGGCAACGACTGCCCCGCCGGGTCCGATCCGGCGGGGCGATTCCCGGAGGGGCAGCACATGAACGACACGACGGCCGGGGCGGCCTGGCTGGAACTGCTGGCGGACTGCAGCGACTTGATGTTCCGGGGCTCCTCGGCGGAGGAGGTCGAGGAGTCCGGGCTGACCGGCGCGGAGGCCACCGCCCGCTACGCGATCTGCGCGGCGACCGGCACCGAGCGGCTGGCGGAGGCGCTCGACTCGCCCTGGGCGCTGCGCACCCCCGCGCAGGTCGGCGCCGTCGCCGCGGCGCTGACCGCCGCGCAGCACCACGCCGAGCTGGCGAAGCGCCGGCTGGCCGTGCTGCTGGCGGGGATGGCGGAGCGCGGCGAGAGCGGTCCGGTTCCGCCCGCGCTGGCCGGCCTGCTCGCGGCCGCCCCGTCCCCGGAGGCCGCCGAGCGGGTCTTCGGCGAGATCGCCGCCCTCCGCGCGCCCCGTCCGGTGCCCGAGACGCTCGCCGGCGCGCTGCGCGGGGCGGCCGAGCTGCTGGCGGACCTGCTGGTGCCGGAGCCGGACGCGATCGAGGTGTTCGGCGCCCCCGGCGAGCCCGACCACCAGGGCTGGGCCCGGCTGCGCCACGGGGGCAAGGAGTGGCGGCTGTTCTTCCACGTCCACGACGAGGACGAGTGGTTCCTGGACGACTACCCGGCGGAGCCGGGCACCAAGCTCCCGCTGGGCTTCTACTCCGCCGCCTCCGCCCATCCCGCGCAGCTCGCCGAGGCGGCCCGCACCGCCCTGGAGAAGTGGGCGGCCGAGCAGCCGTAAGCGGCTCCCGGCTACTCCACGGTGACGCTCTTGGCCAGGTTGCGCGGCTTGTCGACGTCCCGGCCGAGGGCCACCGCGGCGTGGTAGGCGAGGAGTTGGAGCGGGACGTTGAGCAGCAGCGGGTCGAGTTCGGGCTCGCTCTTCGGGACGACCAGGCAGTGGTCGGCGAGCCTGGCCCCGATCGGGCGGTGGGCGACGGCCAGCACCCGCCCCTCGCGGGCCTTGATCTCGCCGAGCGCGGTGAGGTTCTTGTCGAGCAGCTCGTCGTCGGGCACCAGCGCGACGGTGGGCAGTTCGGGGGAGATCAGCGCGAGCGGGCCGTGCTTCAACTCGCTGGCGGGGTACGCCTCGGCGTGCACGTAGGAGATCTCCTTGAGCTTCTGCGCGCCCTCCCGGGCCACCGGGTAGCCGCGCACCCGGCCGATGTACATCATGCCCCGGCTGTGGGCGTACTCGGCGGCCAGGTCGGCGATCTCCTGCTGCTGCTCCAGTACCTTCCGGATCTGGTCGGGCAGCGCCTTGAGCGCGGCGACGATCCGGCGCCCGTCGGCGGGCGAGAGGTCGTGGATCCGGCCGAAGTGCAGGGCGAGCAGCGCGAAGGCGACCACGGTGGAGGTGAACGCCTTGGTGGAGGCGACCGAGATCTCGGGGCCGGCGTGCAGGTAGATGCCGCCGTCGCACTCGCGGGCGATCGCCGAGCCGACGGTGTTGACCACGCCGAGGACGCGGCCGCCCTTGCGCTTGACCTCCTGGACGGCGGCGAGCGTGTCGTAGGTCTCGCCGGATTGGCTGACCGCGACGTACAGGGTGTCGGCCTCGATGACGGGGTTGCGGTAGCGGAACTCGGAGGCGGGTTCGGAGTGGGCGGGGATCCGGGCGAGCTCCTCGATCAGCTGGGCGCCCATCTCGCCCGCGTAGTAGGCGGATCCGCAGCCGAGGATCTTCACCCGGCGGATCTCGCGCAGCTCCCGGGCGTCCAGGTTGAGGCCGCCGAGGTGGGCGGTGGCGAAGCGCTCGTCCAGGCGGCCGGAGAGGGTGCGCTCGACGGCGCCGGGCTGCTCGTGGATCTCCTTGAGCAGGTAGTGCGCGTAGCCGCCGGTGTCGTAGGAGCCGACCTCCCAGTCCACCGTGGAGGGCTGCCGGGTGACGGTGCGGGCGTCCTCGGTGAAGGTGCGGAAGCCGTCGGCGCGGACGGTGGCGAGTTCGCCGTCCTCCAGGTGGACGACCTGCCGGGTGTAGCGGACGAGGGCGGAGACGTCGGAGGCGGCGAACATCTCCTTCTCGCCGATGCCGAGCACGATCGGGCTGCCGTTGCGGGCGACGACGATCCGGTCGGGCTGCCCGGCGTCCAGCACCGCGATGCCGTAGGTGCCGACGACCAGTTTGAGGGCGGCGCGCACCGCGTCCTCCAGTTCGCCGCCGTCGGCCCGGTGCGCGGCGATCAGGTGGGCGAGCACCTCGGTGTCGGTCTCGGAGCGGAACACGGCGCCGTCGGCGGCGAGCTTGGCGCGCAGTTCGTCGGCGTTCTCGACGATGCCGTTGTGGACGACGGCGATCCGGCCCTCGTTGTCGGTGTGCGGGTGGGCGTTGGCGTCGGAGGGGACGCCGTGGGTGGCCCAGCGGGTGTGGCCGATGCCGGCGGTGCCCTTGAAGCGGGCGGGCAGCGCGGCGGCCAGGTCGGCGACCCGGCCCTTGGTCTTGTGGACCCGCAGTTTGGCGGGGGCGGTCTTGGTCGCGGGCGCGACCACCGCGACGCCCGCCGAGTCGTATCCGCGGTACTCCAGGCGCTGCAGGCCCTCCAGCAGGAAGGGCGAGGCGTCCTTGGGGCCGATGTAGGCCACGATTCCGCACATGACATGGGCTCCTCTGTCAGTCGTGGGTGGTCCGGGGGGCCGGGTCGGCGGGCCGGGTCAGCCGTAGACCATCCGCCGCAGTTGGCGCACCGACAGCTGCGGGGCGGCCACCCGGCGGGCGGCCAGCTCCCCGCCGAGGCGGGTGAAGATCTGATCGTTGGTCAGCCCCCGTGCCTGCAGCTCACCGTGGCGGCGGCGGACGTACTCCTCGGTGGTCTCCGCGAAGTACGCCAGCACCTCCGCGACGACCCGCGCGGCCTCCCCCGGGGTCAGGGGGGTGGTCCTGGCGAGGTGGGCGAGCAGGTCCTCATGAGGGTGCGGTGAGACGGGCACGATCGGGGAGCCTAGGCGTGACGGGTTCATTTGCCAAAGATCCTGCCCGAATTCGGGCAGGCCGGCCAGCCGAGGCGTCCCGGTGCAACCTTTCCCGGGGCCGCGGCGTGATCGAGGACGGTGCTCGAACGGGCGGTCCCGGGCGGCACCTATGATGTGGGGCCGTCGTTGTAGGGCGGTGGGCGGACGGTGTTCGGGTGATCGTGGGGGGCATCTGACCCGGTCGGCGGTGTCCCTGGCCGGGTTTCCGGCGGTCACCCCGCAGGATGGGCCGCGTACTGTCCGTGTCGATCACAGGGGGAACGTCCGTCATGCAACCGCGCGTGTTCGCCGTCGTCACCGCCGTCCTGCTGGCCGTCCTCGGCCTCGGGTCGGTCATGGTGACCGACTGGACGCCGAAGTCCGCCACCGCCGCGACCGCCGCCGACGCGGGCGGCCAGCGCCCCGGCGCCGTGCCCGACACCCCCGCCTCGGCGTCCCCCTCCCCCACCGGCGACCCGGCGGTGTGGACCCGTTCGACGCTGCGCAACAAGCTGATGGCCGAGATGGACGCCACCGACCCCGGGGTCGCCCTCGCCGACCTCGACAAGATCTCCAAGGACAAGCCGTACACGGTGCGGTTCTGCCACCCGATCGCCCACGAGCTCGGGCACGCCGCGGTGCAGCGCTACCACCAGGACTTCCAGAAGGTGATCTCCTTCCCGCACGAGACCTGCGCGGCGGGCTACCTGCACGGCGCGGTCGAGGAGATGCTGGCCAACTCCAAGGACCCGCAGAGCGACATCCTCACCCTGTGCGCGCCCGCCAACACCGGCCCGTGCATCCACGGCGTCGGCCACGGCATCATGTTCGTCACCAAGCAGGACATCCCGGCCGCCCGCGCGCTGTGCGACAAGTTCCCCAGCCAGAGCCGCCGGATCACCTGTTCCGAGGGCGTCTTCATGCAGCTGTTCGCGCCCGACGAGGAGGACGAGAAGGCCAAGGCCAACCTCCCCGCCGACAAGCTCGCCGCCGAACCGCTCTACCCGTGCCCCGAGCAGCCGGCCCTCTACCAGTCGGCGTGCTTCTTCTACGCGCCGACCTTCTTCCTCTCCTCGCACGACTACGCCAACCACCCCGAGGCGTTCTCGCAGGCCCTCCAGTGGTGCCTGAACGCGCAGGCCAGCGGCGGCGCCCAGGACTGCTCGCGCGGCGCCGGCTCGCGCACCATGAAGTACAACCTGGACCGCCCGGACTGGGCCGCCCAGCAGTGCGCCACCGCCAAGGACACCTGGCAGCGCAAGGCGTGCACGCAGGGCCTGGTCAGCTACTACACCGTCAACGACACCAGCGCGGGCGCGGCCGGGCGGCTGTGCGCCCAGATCACCGACAAGGAGATCCAGGGCTACTGCCGCTCGGCCGGCGGCCTCTCGAACACCCTGGACTGACCCTTTCCCCAGGTGGGGCCGGTCGGCCCCGGCCCACCTGGGCATACGATGCCCGGTGTGAACGACGACTTCCGCGGGGCCGCACGGGCGGCCGCAGACCTGGTGGCCGACTACCTCGACGCGGTGCCCGACCGCCCGGTGTGGCAGCCGATGGACCCGGCGGAGCGGGCCGCGCTGCTCGACCTCCCGCTCCCCGAGCACGGCGCCGCGCTGGACGAGCTGCTGAAGACCGTCGAGCAGCGGATCATGCCGCACCCGATGGGCAACGGGAGCCCGCGCTTCTTCGGCTGGGTGAACTCCGCCCCGCAGCCCGCCGGGGTGCTCGCCACCCTGGCCGCGAGCGCGATGAACCCCAGCTCGGCCGGCGGCGACCACGCCGACGTCCACCTGGAGCGCGCCGTGGTCCGCTGGATCGCCGAGCTGGTCGGCTTCCCGCACCCGCCCGGCGGCGGCGTCCTCACCTCCGGCACCTCGATGGCCACCATCGTCTGCCTGGCCGCCGCCCGCGGCCGCGCCGCCCGGAAGGCCGGCTGGGACGTCCGGGAGGACGGCCTGGCCGGGATGCCCCCGCTGGTCGGCTACGTCACCGGCGAGGCGCACAGCTGCGTGCGCAAGGCCGCCGAGCTGCTCGGCCTCGGCTCCAAGCACCTGCGCACCGTCGCCTCCGACGCCGAGGGGCACCTCCTGCTGGACGACCTGGCGGCCGCCGTCGCCGAGGACCGGGCGGCCGGGCGGCTGCCGTTCCTGGTGGTCGCCTCCGCCGGCACCGTCGGCACCGGCGCCGTCGACCCGTTCGAGGCGGTCGCCGACCTGGCCGAGCGCGAGGGCCTGTGGTTCCACGTCGACGGCGCGTACGGCGCCTTCGGCGTCCTCGACGAGACCATCGCGCACCGCTACGCGGGCATGGACCGGGCCGACTCGCTCGCCCTCGACCCGCACAAGTGGCTGGGCGTGCCGGTCGACTGCGGCTGCGCCCTGGTCCGCGACGCCGAGGAGCTGCGCGGCACCTTCAGCCTCGTCCCGTCCTACCTGCGCGACGACGCGGCCGGCGACCTCGGCTGGTTCTCCGAGTACGGCACCGAGCAGACCCGCCCGTTCCGCTCGCTGAAGGTCTGGGCGTCCATCGCCCACCGCGGCCGCTCCGGCGTCGCCCGGGACATCGCGCACTGCACCGCGCAGGCCCGGCTGCTGGGCGAATGGATCGAGCAGGACGGGGAGTTGGAGCTCGTCGCCCCGGTCGAGACCTCCATCGTCGCCTTCCGCCACCGCCCCGCCGGGCTCGACGAGGCGCAGCTCCAGGAGCTCAACTCCCTGCTCCCGGTGGCCGTCCAGCGGCGCGGGCGGGTCTTCGTCACCGGCGCCGTCCACCAGGGCCGCGAGATGCTCCGGGCCTGCCTGCTGAACGCCACCACCACCGAGGCGGACCTCCGGCTGCTGCTGGACGAGGTGAAGTCCGCCGGAGCGGAACTCCTGGACCGGTACCGTACGTCCAACTGATCGCGGGAGCGGATCAGCGCCGATCCGACGGGGGCCCGCGGAGACATTTACCGTCAGGTCACGGGGGATTCGTGATCGCGAAACAGCGGAGCGCCACCATGCAGGCATGGACAACATGGCGTACACCCAGCACAGAGTCACCGACGAGCGGCAGGAACGGCGGCGGAGCCGGGGGCACCGCTGGCGCAAGGAGACGGTCGAGCTCGCGGCGGTCTTCGCCGCCGTCGCGGCCGCCGACCTGGTCGCCAACGTCGTCGTGCACGGCCACGACGGGCCGGTGCTGCTGGTCGCCTCGGCGGCGGCCATGCTCGCCACCGCGCTGTTCCGCGGCTGGCTCGCCCACCGGCACCAGCACGGGCCGCCCGGCGGCCCGGCCGCACCGCCGGGCGGGCCTGCGATGAGCGCCCCCGAGGAGCCGACCGTCCTGTGGCGGCTGCGCACCAGCGTCTCGGACGCCCCCGGCAGCCTGGCCCGGGTGTGCACGGCCCTGGCCGGGCTGCGGGTCAACATCGTCTCCATGCAGGCCCACCCGCTGCCCGACTGCACCGTCGACGAGTTCATCGTCCGCGCCCCCGAGGCGCTCCCCCGCACCGAGCTCGCCGCCGCCGTCGCGGCCGGCGGCGG
>NZ_JBHUWH010000440.1:0-6535 GCF_042670125.1 Kitasatospora sp. NPDC057198
GGCCTGCGCGCCGCGGCGCGGCGGGGGTCAGCCGCGCGGGCCGACCGCGTAGCCGTACTGGGCGGGCCAGTTGCGGGGGACGTCGAGCTCGCGGGCGGCGTGCAGCGGCCAGTAGGGGTCGCGCAGCAGTTCGCGGCCGAGCATGACCGCGTCGGCGCGGCCCTGGGCGACGATCTCCTCGGCCTGGGCGGCGTCGGTGATCAGGCCGATCGCGTTGACCGGGAGGCCGGACTCGCGGCGGACGGTCTCGGCGAACGGGACCTGGTAGTTCGGCTCGACCGGGATCTTCGCGTGCGGGACGTTGCCGCCGGTGGAGACGTCGATCAGGTCGACCCCGACGGCCTGCAGCTCCTTGGCCAGCAGGACGGACTCCTCGATCGTCCAGCTGGGCTCCCCGGGGAGCCAGTCGGTCGCCGAGATCCGGAAGAACACCGGGAGGTCGGCGGGCCAGACGGCCCGGACCGCGGCCGCGACCTCGCGGGCGAAGCGGCTGCGCCCGGCGAAGTCGCCGCCGTAGCCGTCGGTGCGGTGGTTGGAGACCGGGGAGAGGAACTGGTGGGTGAGGTAGCCGTGCGCGCCGTGCACCTCGACCACCTGGAAGCCGGCGGCCAGGGCGCGGCGGGCGGAGGCGGCGAAGTCCTCGACCAGTTCGGCGATCTGCGCCTCGGTGAGCTCGGCCGGGACGGGGTAGCCCTCGTCGAACGGGATCGGGGACGGGCCGACCACCTGCCAGCCGCCCTCCTCCACCGGGAGCGGGCCGCCGCCGGCGCTGTGCTTGTTGGTGGACGCCTTTCGGCCCGCGTGGGCGAGCTGGATCGCCGGGACGGAGCCGTGCTGGGCGATCAGCGCGGCGACCCGGGCGAGCTGCTCCTGCTGGCGGTCGTTCCACAGGCCGAGGTCCCACGGGGAGATCCGGCCGTCGGGGCGGACGCCGGTGGCCTCGACCATCACCAGTCCGGCGCCGCCGGCGGCGCGGGAGCCGAGGTGGGCGAGGTGGAAGTCGGTGGCGGCACCGGTGTCGGGGCCCTCGGGGGCGGCCGAGTACATGCACATCGGGCTGAGCCAGATCCGGTTGGGGATGGTCAGCGAGCGGAGAGTGATGGGCTCGAACAGGGCGCTCACGGCGGCCCGTCCTTCCTGTGGTCCGGACACGGCTTCTTTCGCTTCGTACGATACTCACCGTAGTACGGAAGCTGTCAAACTACGAGAGGTGTCGTACCATGAGCGCGTGACCCTCGACCACGACCAGGACTGCCCCGGCCTGCTCCCCGAACCCCCCGCCGCGGAGCTGGAACTGGCGTGCGTGCTGCACGCCCTGGCGGACCCGATGCGGCTGCGGATCGTCTCCGAACTGGCGGGCGCGGGCGGCGACGAGCTGAACTGCCTGGCCTTCGAACTGCCGGTCACCAAGTCGACGATGACCCACCACTTCCGGGTGCTGCGCGAGGCCGGGCTGATCCGCCAGCACCGACGCGGCACCTCGAAGATGAACACCCTGCGCGCGGACGACCTGGCGGCCCGCTTCCCGGGCCTGCTGGAGGCCGTGCTGGCCGCCGCCCCGCCGTGCCCCAGGGCGGCCGCGGCCGCCGCCACCGCCGCCGCCGCGCAGGTGTGACCGACTGCCCCTTCCGCCACCGCCGGGCTGCCCCTCCCGCCACCACCGGGCTGCCCTTTTCGTCACCGAGTGCCACCTGACGGCCCGTCAACTCGCGGCGCGATCACGCCATTCGACGCGGCGGACGCCCGCCACTCCGAGCCCGGAACCATTGCGCCACTCGACACGTCACTCGTCCCGGATGCCCCGCGCGCACCATCAGGACGATCTTTCCTGACACGGTCATGCCTGGTCACGCGGCCTTCACCCGAGTTGTCCCGGCGTTCATCCCGCGTGGTCATTTGGTCTATACCAATCAGGTAATCTGACCGGCGACAGGTGTCAACGTCTGGCCGTGGGGGGCCCAATGACTGTCAATCACCTTCCGTCACCACCTTCCGATCAGGAGCTCTACTGGTACTTCGGACCCCAGCGCCGCTGGGTCCCGCTGCTCTCCGCGCTCGCCTTCACGGTGAGCGCCGGCACGATGCTCAGCTTCTCGCTGCGCACCCCGGCCCTGTGGCCGTTCCTCGCCGTCCTCGGCGTCAACGCCGTCGCACTCGCCCTGACCTGCCTGAACGGCCTGCGCCGCCGCCGCTTCACCCGGGCCGGCCACGAACTGCTGGTCTCCGCCTGGCAGCCCGCGCAGCCGCCGTCCGTCGACCTGTACCTGCCGACCTGCGGCGAACCGCTCGACATCCTGGAGAACGCCTACCGCGCGGTCGCCCGCAACGACTACCCGGGCCGCCTCGACGTGTGGGTGCTCGACGACGCCGACCGCGCCGAAGTCGCCGCCCTGGCACAGCAGTTCGGCTACCACTACGTGGTCCGCCCGAACCGCGGCGAGTTCAAGAAGGCCGGCAACCTCAACCACGCGCTGACCCTCAGCAGCGGCGAGTTCGTCGCCATCCTGGACGCCGACTTCGCGCCGCGCGCCGACCTGCTGCAGCACCTGCTGCCGTACTTCGGCGACCCGAAGGTCGGCATCGTGCAGAGCCCGCAGTGCTTCGACACCGACGCCTCGATGGGCTGGGTGCAGCGCGCCGCCGGCTCCGCCCAGGAGTGGTTCTTCCGCTGGGTGCAGCCCAGCCGGGACGCCTCCGACGCCGCCATCTGCTGCGGCTCCAACGCCGTCTACCGGCGCGCCGCGATCGACGCCGCGGGCGGCTTCGCCCGGCTCGACCACAGCGAGGACATGTACACCGGCCTCGCCCTGCACCAGCAGGGCTACACCACCCGGTACGTGCCGGTGCTGGTCGCCAAGGGCACCTCGCCGGACTCCACCACCAGCTTCGTCAACCAGCAGTACCGCTGGACGATGGGCAACCTGCACCTGATCGGCGACCGGGCCACCCGCAGGGCGATGACCTGGCGGATGCGCCGCTGCTTCGACGAGGGCATCGTCGGCTACCTGGCCGCCGCCGTGAACGTGCTCACCGCCCCGCTGCCGCCGCTGGTCATGCTGTTCGCCTTCCCCGGCGAGGTCCGCGCCTGGTACGTGCTGCCGATGCTCTCCCTGCTGTGGCTGTGGCACGTGCTGCTGCCCCGGGTCAGCCGCACCCGCTGGCGCTCCGAGGTGCTGCGCGCCAACGTGCTGATGAGCTTCGCCGCCGCCACCGCCTACTGGCACACCGCCCGCGGCCGCAGCGCCGCCTGGGTGCCCACCGGCGTCGCCAAGCCCGGCCGCTCCGGCGGGATGGCCCGCAAGGTGCTGCTGGTCTCGCTGCTCTGGACGGCCGGCACACTGCTCGCCACCGCCGGCGGCGTCGCCGTCGCGACCGTCCTGCACGGCTGGCACACCACCTGGGGCCTGGCCCTGTACCTGGCCGTCCAGCTGCACCTCGGGGTGCCGCTGATCCGCGACCTGTACGCCGAACTCCGGCCCCGCGCCCATGAGTCCACCGAATCCGGGGCCCACCCGGCGATGCGGCCGCGGCGCTGGCCCGAGGCCCTCGCCGTCACGAGCACGCTCGCCCTGATCGCCCTGCTCGCCTCCGGCTGGGCGGCCCCGATGCTGCCCTGGCTGGGCTGAAAGGTCCACGCTCCCGTGTCCACCAGTACCGCCCCGAGTACCGCCCCGCTCACCGTCGTGCTGAACCGAGCACCGGTCGAGCGGCCGAAGTTCCGACCCGACATCGAGGGCCTGCGGGCCGTCGCCGTGCTCTCCGTGCTCGCCTTCCACGCCGCCGTGCCCGGCTTCGCGGGCGGCTTCGTCGGCGTCGACGTCTTCTTCGTCATCTCCGGCTACCTGATCACCGGCCTGCTGCGCACCGAGACCGCGCGGAGCGGACGCGTCCGGCTCGCCGAGTTCTACTCCCGCCGGGCCCGCCGGCTGCTGCCCTCCGCCGCCGTCGTGCTGGCCGCCACCGCCGTGTTCGGCGCCCTGCTCACCGCGCCGCTGCGCCGCGCCGACCTGGAGCGCGACGTCCTCGCCTCCGCGCTGTCCGTCGCCAACTGGCGCTTCATCGCCGAACAGACCGACTACCTGGCGGCCGGCCGCGACCCGAGCGCCCTGCTGCACTTCTGGTCGCTCGCCGTCGAGGAGCAGTTCTACCTGCTCTGGGCCCCGCTGCTGGCCCTCGCCGCCCGCTGGGCCTGGCGGCGGCGCACCCTGCTCGGCCTGACCCTGCTGCTCGGCGCCGGCTCCTTCTGGCTCTCCCTGCACTGGAGCGCCGGCGCCTACCTCTCCACCCCGACCCGGGCCTGGCAGTTCGCCGCCGGCGCCGTCGTCGCCCTGCTGCCGATCGGTCGGATGCCGCGGCTCGCACGGGAGTTGCTCGGCCTCGGCGGCCTGGCCGGCGTGCTCGCCGCACTGCTGCTGTTCGACGAGCGCACCCCCTACCCCGGGTACGCCGCGCTGCTGCCGACCGCCGCCACCGCCGCGATCGTGCTGGCCGGCTCCGGCGGCACCCACCTGGTCGGCCGGGCGCTGTCGCTCGGCGCGCCGCGCGCGATCGGCCGGCTCTCCTACAACCTGTACCTGTGGCACTGGCCGGTGCTGGTCATCGCCGAGGCCCAGTGGGGCACCCTGCACTGGGGCGTCAAGGCCGCCCTCACCGCGGCCGCCGCGCTGCCCGCGTACGCCGCGCTGCGCTGGCTGGAGCAGCCGCTGCGCCGCAGCCGGGTGCTGGGCGAGATCCCGCGCCGCGGCCTGTCGCTGGGCCTGACCGCGGTGGTCCTCCCGGTGCTGCTGGCCCTGGTCGTCGGCTCCGGCACCCTGCGCAACCTGGGCCCGGCCACTCCCCCGGACCCGTCCGGCCTGCCCCCGGGCGCCCGCACCGGCAGCAGCCTGCTGGCCGCCGCGCCGCCCCCGCACGCGCCGACCGTGCCCAACCCCGTCCAGGCCCGGCAGGACTTCCCGCCGGACGGCGCCTGCGAGGTCGACCCGGCCGACACCACCAGCCCGCCGTGCCGCTTCGGCGCCGGCGACGACCGGATCGTGCTGCTCGGCGACTCGCACGCCGGACAGTGGTTCTCCGCGCTGCTCGGCGTCGCCGCCGAACACCACCTGTCCGTCGAGGAGTTGGTCAAGCAGGGCTGCCCGCTGCCCGAAATCACGGTCACCAACCCGCAGTTGGGCCGCACCTACCACGAGTGCGACACCTGGCGGGCCAACGCCCTGGCCCGGCTGAAGGACGGGCCCAAGCCCAGGCTGATCGTCGTCTCCACGCTCAACCGCTACACCGCCGACCGGGCCGCACTGCTGCACGGCTGGGAGCAGACCCTCTCCCCGCTACGGGAGTTGGGCGTCCCGATCATCTACCTGCAGGACACCCCGATCCCCGGCCGGGACGTCCCGGCCTGTGTCTCCGGCCACCCCGACACCACCTCCGCCTGCGACTTCCCGCGCGCCGAGGGCCTGTACGCCGACCCGCTGGCCGAGGAGATCGCCGCCGGAAAGTTCCCCGGCGTCAAGACCGTCGAGGTCAACTCGGTGCTCTGCCCGGCCGGCGGGCGCAACTGCCCGGCCGTGCTGGAGCACGTGCTGCTGTACCGCGACGACTCGCACCTGACCAACGCCGCGGCCGTGGTGCTCGCCCCGCGACTGGACCAACTCCTCACCGACGCGGGCGTGTTCGGCACCGCCGACGGCTGGACGACGCTGCTGCGGGACGACTTCGACGGCCCGGCCGGGAGCCGGCCGGACGCCGCGAACTGGCAGTACGACCTGGGCACCTGCTACCCCGGCTGCCCGGCCGCCCAGTGGGGCACCGGCGAGGTCGAGACCATGACCGACTCCGCCGAGAACGTCCACCTGGACGGCAGGGGTGCGCTGGAGATCACGCCCACCCGGGACGCGGCGGGCCGCTGGTCCTCCGGCCGGATCGAGTCCAGGCGGGCCGACCTGGCCGCCCCCGCGGGCGGAATCCTGCGCCTGGAGGCCGAGTTGGCGCTCCCCGACGTGCACGGCGAGGCCGCGGCCGGGTACTGGCCGGCGTTCTGGGCGCTCGGCGGCAAGCTCCGCGACGGGTACACCGGCTGGCCCGGCGTCGGCGAGCTGGACGTGCTCGAATCCGTCGGCGGACGCGGCGTGTTCGGCACCGTGCACTGCGGCACCACCCCCGGCGGGCCGTGCAAGGAGCCGAACGGCCTGGGCTCCGGCGAGCGGTCCTGCGCGGACTGCTGGGGCACCTTCCACACCTACACCGTCGAGATCGACCGCTCCACCAGCCCCGAGCGGGTCCGCTGGCTGCGGGACGGCGAGCAGTACTTCGAGGTCACCTCCGACCAGGTCGACCCGGCCGCCTGGGACCAGGCCGTCCACCACGGCGTCTTCCTGATCCTGAACGTGGCCGTCGGCGGCAACCTCCCCGCCGCGTACGGCAGTTCGCCCACCCCCGCGACCGAACCGGGCCACCCGATGAAGGTCGCCTCGGTCACCGTCTCCACCCGGCGGTAGCGGACGGGCGGGGCCGCGGTGCCGGAGGACCATCCGGTACC
>NZ_JBHUWH010000441.1:0-6504 GCF_042670125.1 Kitasatospora sp. NPDC057198
GCGGCCGTCCGGGCCACCCGCCGGGTCTTCGCCCAGTCCCGCCGCCCCCGCAGGATCCGCCACAGCGCCCGCCAGGTCGCCAGGTAGGTGACGTACGTCAGCAGGTACGAGGCGTGGTGCAGCCCCACCGAGCGCCACCAGCCGTAGTGCCGGGTCCGCCGGTGGTACAGCGTCGCCTGGTACAGGTGCGGCGCGAACGCCAGCAGGTAGACCGCCACCGCGGTCGCCACGGCCGCCGCCGCCCCGCTGTGCGCGCCCACCGCGAGCGTCGCCAGCACGCCCAGCACCGCCAGCAGGTGCGCCAGCACCGACCAGGGCAGCGCCAGGCACCACGGCTGCAGCAGGTACAGCGCCAGCTCCAGCGCCGCCGCCGTGCCCAGCCGCGAACTGCGCCACACCTCGCCCAGCCGCCCGGCGCAGACCATGTGCCCCTGCGCCCAGCGGGTGCGCTGGCGCAGCAGCGCCCGCAGGCGCTCCGGGCCCTCCTGGACGACGTGCGCCAGGCTGGTGGTGCGCAGCCGCCAGCCCCGCACCGCCAGCGACAGTGCCAGGTCGAGGTCCTCGGTCAGCGAGTCCGTCCACGGCGCGCCGGGCACCGAGCGCAGCGCCGACAGCCGGGCGAACTGGGCGTTGCCGCCCAGGCTGACCGTTCCGAACGGGTCGCGCCCGTACTGCGCGGTCGCGGCGGCGCCCCAGAACCCGGCGTCCTGGATCCGGGTCAGCAGGTGGTCCCGGTTGCGGATCCGGACGGCCAGCTGCGCGCCGCCCACCGCCGGGTCGGCGAACAGCGGGGCGACGTGCGCCAGCGCGCCGGGGCTCAGCCGCCCGTCCGCGTCCATCACCGCCACCACCACCCGCTCCTCGGGCACGCCCAGCCGCTGCGCCGCCGCCACCAGGTGCGGCAGCGCCGCGTTCAGCGCCGCGCCCTTGCCCTGCCGGGCCTGCGGCAGCCGCCGCGACAGCACCTCGACCCGGTCGCCGCCCGCCGCCCGGGCCCGCTCGGCGGTGGCGTCGGCGGACGCGTCGTCCACCACCGTCACCCGGGCCCGCGGGTCCTGGGAGAGCAGGTTGGCCACCGTCGCGCCGATCACCGCCTCCTCGTCCAGGCAGGGCACCAGGAACCAGAACACCAACTCCTCCGCCGGCAGCGGAGGTTCGGCGCCCTGCCGCTGCTCGGCCCGGACCCGCAGCCGCCCGGAGAACTGCAGTACCAGGAAGTACGTGAGCCCGTAGCCCAGCACCAGCAGGACGAACGTGGTCAGCGGACCGACGGGCAGGTTCACCGCGACCTCCGGTGCGATCCGTGCGGGCCGCCCGGCACCGGACCGGCCACCGGCGCCTCGCGGCGCCGCGGCACCCCGGCGGCGCGCAGCGCGCAGGCCAGCCCCGCGACGGCCGAGAACAGCCCGGCCGCCACCGCCAGCGTCAGCACCCCGTCCCGCAGCACCAGCCACGCCGCCCGGCCGGCCGGCCGGTCCGACCCCGCCAGCGCCCACCCGGCCAGCAGCACGCCCGTCCCCAGCAGCACCGACAGCACCCGGCGCCCCCACGCCCCGTACCGCCCGCCCGCCGCGACCGAGGCGCCCGCCGGGCCCGCCGGGTCCCCGACGCCCGCCGTCACGCCCCGGCCCGTTCGGCCCGGTGGATCGCGGCCTCGTCGAAGCCCGCCGCCCGCAGCACCGCCGCCCGCCGGTAGCCGCTGCCGAACCGGGCCGGCTTCGGGGTGCGGAAGGTCAGGTGCTCCAGCGCGGCCACGATCCGCTCGGCCGCGTGCCCATCGCCGTACGGGTTGTCCGCGGCGGCCATCGCGGCCCGCGCCCCCTCGTCGTCCAGCAGGCGGCGCACCGCCGCGGCGACCGCGCCGGTCTCGGTGCCGACCAGCCGCAGGGTGCCCGCGTCCACGCCCTCGGTGCGCTCGGTGCTCTCCCGGGTGACCAGCACCGGGACGCCGAGGGCGGGCGCCTCCTCCTGGACGCCGCCCGAGTCGGTCACCACCAGCACGGCCCGCCCCAGCAGCGCGGCGAACACCGGGTACGGCAGCGGCTCGGTCAGCAGGACGTTGGGCAGCGGGTCCAGCGCCGGGCGCAGCTGCGCGCGGACGGCCGGGTTGGGGTGCAGCGGCAGCACGAAGACGGTCTCCGGCCGCTCGGCGGCGACCTGGGCGAGCGCGGCGGCGACGTGGCCGAGCGCCCCGGTGGCCAGGTTCTCCCGGCGGTGCGCGGTCACCACCACGATCCGGCGGCCGGGGTCGGCCAGCAGCGCGTCCACCTCGGGCCGCCCGGAGGGGCGGGCGGAGGCGGCGGCCCACAGCAGGGCGTCGATCGCGGTGTTGCCGGTGACGAACACCTGCTCGTGCCGCACCCCCTCCAGGATCAGGTTCTCCTCGTTGAGCGAGGTCGGCGCCAGGTGGAAGGCGGCGATCCGGGCGACCAGCTGCCGGTTGAGCTCCTCCGGGAACGGCGTGGCGGTCTTGTGGGTGCGCAGCCCCGCCTCGACGTGCGCGACCGGCATCCGCAGGTGGAACGCGGCGAGCGCGACGGCCGCGGCCGAGCTGGTGTCGCCGTGCACCAGCGCCCAGGCCGGGTAGCGGGCGGCCGGGCCGTCGACCGCCACGCTGTCGGCCGCGCCGAGCAGGTCGGCGAGGGCGTCCTGCAGACCGGACAGCACCCGGGCGAACAGGTGGTTCAGCGGCAGGCCCGGCTCGCCGACCGCCAGGTCGACGTCCGGCCGGATCCCGGCCAGGTCGAACACCTCGGCCAGCAGCTCCCGGTGCTGCCCGGTGGAGACCACCAGCGGCCGCAGCCGGGTGCTGGCCCGCAGCGCCCGGATCACCGGCACCATCTTGATGGCCTCCGGCCTCGTCCCGACCGCCACCAGCACCCGCGCCCGCCGATCCTCCCCGTCCGGCCCGCCCGGCCCGCCCGGCCCGTCCTGCCGCTCCACCACCGGTGCCCTCCTGTCGCCGCGCTCGCAGTCGGTCACCATCCTTGCCCGACCGCCGCGCCCCGCCCGGCTGACACACCGTCGGCCCGCCCCCGCTCAGCCGCTCGCGCCGCTCAGCCGCTTGCCGCCAGCGCCATCGCGGCGGGCCCGCGGCCGGGCGTGTTGACGCAGCGGTGGTCGCCGGCGGGCTGCTCCAACTGGAGGCCCAGGCAGGTGCCGAGGGCCTGCTGGCCGTAGCGGTTGGGGTGCAGCGACTCCTGGAGCTGGCCCTGGCCCGCGCCGGTGGTCAGGAAGCGCATCCACTCGCTGGTCTTCCCGGAGGGCGGGTGCTCGAGGTCGGCGTGCCGGGTGCCCGCGGAACAGACCTCGCGGCCCTCGAAGGCGCGGGAGAGGTCGAGGAACTCGGCCCCGGCCTCGTGCGCGGCCTCGGCGACGGCGGCGCTGATCTGCGGCACGAGGTCGTCGTGCGCCCAGGTGAGGTCCTTGTCGAAGAACGGGCAGCCGCCCTCGGTGAGGCGGTCGTACTTCTCCCCGGGGTAGCGGACCCGGGCGGCGTCGGGCAGCGGGGACGGGTAGGACTGCAGGACCAGCCGGTAGGAGCCGTCCCGGTGCCCGGCCCGCTTCAGGGCGGTCCTCACGTCGGCGAGCGTCTCGACCACGGCGGTCCGCACGCCGGGCAGCCGGTCCTTGACCTGCTGTTCGGCGTCCGGCGCGCAGGGGGAGCCGCCGAAGGGCTTGAGGAACTGCTTCGTGCACTCGGCGATGATGTCGGAGAACCCCAGGTCGTTGCCGCCGATCGAGACCACCACGGCGCGCACCGGCTGCCCGGTCACCGCCTTCTGCAACTGCTCGGCCTGCGAGGGCTCGCCCTTGAACGGCTTCCCGCCGTTCTCCGGAAGCTTCACGGCGGTCGACGTCGCCCCGGAGCAGGCCAGGTTGAGCTTGCGGACGTCCAGCGTGAGGGAGTGCACCTCGGCCACGTCGGAGCGGTTGCAGCCGTCCTCGTACGAGGCGCCGTAGACCTTGGCCGGGTCGCTCTCGCCGGTCTCCGGGTCGTACGCCCGGTCGGTGCCGGACCAGCCGTTCTCCGGCTCGTTGCTGTTGCCGGCCCAGCGGCCGGCCTCGCCGGAGATGAAGCTGTCGCCCAGCGACACCACCCACGGCGCGTCGGCCGCGGGCTCCCGGACACCGGCGGCGTGCGCGGG
Organism: Kitasatospora sp. NPDC057198; assembly: GCF_042670125.1. Lineage (NCBI taxonomy): Bacteria > Bacillati > Actinomycetota > Actinomycetes > Kitasatosporales > Streptomycetaceae > Kitasatospora > Kitasatospora sp. NPDC057198. Next base: position 4,149 of record NZ_JBHUWH010000441.1, read on the forward strand.
CGCCAGGCCCGTCACGCCCGCCACGCAGACGGCGGCGGCCAGCGCGGCCAGGCCCTTGCGGGGGAGGGAAGAAGAAGAGGTCATGCCCACGGTGTCGGCAGCCGCCCGCCGCGGGGTTACCACCGGCGGCCCGTTCGCATCCGAATGGACCAGCGGGGGTAGTGCGTTCAGGCGGACGGGCGGAACAGCAGCAGCAGCCGCCCGCGGACGGTCTCCCACTCGGCGGCCAGGTCGTGCCCGCCCGCCGAGGAGATCAGCAGCAGCCCGCGCATCGCCTGCAGCGCGGTCAGCAGCGAGGCGGCGAACTCGGGGGAGTCGGCGGCCGGGCCGGACAGCGCCCGCACCGCGGCCATCAGCTCGCTCTCCAGGCGCCGCTCGAACTCCCGCACCACCGGCCGCAGTTCGGGATCGTGCCGGGTGCCGATCAGCAGCTCGAGGAACGCCTGGTAGTCCCGGGTGTTCATCAGCTGCCAGATCATCCCCAGGCCCTGTGCGACGCGGTCCGGCTGCGGAGCCGCCGTCAACTCCCGCACCTGCGCCGGGGCCAGCTCGGCGTACGAGCGGACCAGGTGGTCGGTGACCGCCCCGATCAGCGCGTTCTTGGTCGGGAAGTGGTGCACCAGCCGCCCCCGGCTCACCCCCGCCGCCTCCCCGACCGCGAGGGTGGAGAACCCGGCGTACCCGCTGTCGCACAGCACGTCCACCGCCGCGCGCAGCAGCAGGTCCCTGGTCTCCAGCGCGCGCTGCTGGACGCGGCGCTGCCGGGCGTCGTCGGAGGGTGCGGGCATGCCGGAATCCTACCCGCGGCCGGTGCCGGCCCCGGTGCCCCGCTCCGGGGGCCCGCCCGGGTGTCGGACCCGGGTGTCGGACCCGGGTGCGACAGTGTGCGGACGAGTTCGGCGTCCGCGCCGGGCGGCGCGGACGGGGGGCGCGATGACGGGCTGGGACGGGATCGCCTGGGCGGGCTGGAGCGACCACGCGGCGGTGCTGGCCCGGCTGGAGGCGGGCGCCGACCCGGAGCGGTACGGCACGGGCCGCCCGCTGCACCTGGCGGCCGCCTACGGCTCCCCGCAGGTGGTGGCCGAACTCGCCGCCCGGGTCGTGGACGTGGACGCGCGGGAGAACGGGACGACCGCCCTGTGGCGGGCCGTGCTGGCCGACCGGCCGGACAACGCCCGGGCGCTGGCCGCTGCCGGGGCCGACCCCTGGCGCCCGCAGCTCGGCGGCTGGTCGCCCGGCCGCCTCGCCCTGGCCGGGCCCGTCCCCGACCTGTTCCCGCCACCCGCCGAGCCCGGCGCGCTCACCGAACTGACGCCCGCCGAACGGGAGACCGTCCGGGCCGGGCGCGAACTCGTCGCGGCCCTGGGCACGTTCCACCACGAGGGCACCGGCCTGGCCTGCGTCGCGGGCATCGACGCCGACGAGGCGGTCCGCCGGCTGGGCGGCGAACCGCTGGACGCGGACTACCTGGAGGACTTCCTCGACGACCCGTACGCCTACGAGATGGAGGAGGTCCTGCTGATCGCGGGCGCCACCACCGTCCCCGGCGGCTGCGTCGTCACCCAGCCCTGGGGCTACACCCCCAGCACCCCGGGCGCGCTGGCCCGGCTGACCGCGGGCACCTTCGGCTACGGCCTGTACGCCAATCCGAAGAGCGGCAACCAGGGCAGCACCGCCCGCGACGGCACCCTGGAAGCCGGCGGCCTGCACCCCGGCGGCGACCCGCGCGCGGGCGACACCCCCGCCCAGGTGCTCGACGCGTACCTGTACCGGCACGGCGCGGTCGCCGCCGCCTGCGCCTTCGCCGGCCTGCGGCCCGCCGACGACCGCGCCGTCTCCGGCCCCGCCGACCGCTGGTTCAAGCTGCCCGGCATCGACTGGTGGGCACACTGACCGTGCTCCCCGGCACCCGCTCAGAAGGCGCCGGGGAGCACGGGGTCGGACGGCTCGGGCCGGGTCAGACGGTCAGCGCGATCCGCAGCGCCTCGCCGCTGCGCATCAGGCCGAGCGCCTCGTTGATCCCGGTCAGCGGCAGCCGGTGGGTGATCAGCCGCTCCAGGTCGAGCCGCCCGGTGCGGACCAGCTCGGCGATCCGGGCGTAGGTCCGGGTGACGGTGTCGCCGCCGTAGAACGAGGGCAGCACCCGCTTCTCGCCCGCCGACAGCTCCCACATGCTGATCGGGAACTCGTCCGCGGCACCGCCGACGCCGACCAGCACCACGCTGCCGCCGCGCCGGGTGGCGTCGTACGCGGAGCGGAAGGTGGCCGGGCGGCCGACCGCCTCGATCACGTGGTCGAAGCCGAGGCCGCCGGTGGCCTCGCCGACCGCGTCGGCCAGCGCCTCGGGGGCGACGGC
>NZ_JBHUWH010000442.1:0-6439 GCF_042670125.1 Kitasatospora sp. NPDC057198
GGGGTGCGGCCTGAGGGACTCGAACCCTCACGAGATCTCTCTCACGGGCACCTAAAACCCGGGCGTCTGCCAATTCCGCCAAGACCGCCGATGTGTGACTCCCGCCATGCTACTGGGCCGTCGCACGGGCGTGCACCACCCTTTCGGGCGGTGGTGCGGGCCGTCCCGGCTTGTTCAAGAATTGGTACAGACCTATTGACCGGTGTGGTCCAGACCACGTACGTTCGCGCCGATCCGCGGAAAACCGGGCCCCGGGCGGTGCGCACCGGCCGGGCCCGGGTACGTCCTCCTCCCCCACGGCGCCCGGCCCCCCACCCCGGGCGCGAGCATTGGAGCGTCCCATGCCCGAACGCGCCACAGCCGCGCGCTCCGCCGCCCGCACCGGGCGGCGTCCGCTGAAGGCCGGCACCGCGCTGGCGACCGCGACCGCACTGGTGGCCGGCGCCGCCGGACTGGTCACCGCTATCGGCGGCGCCTCCTCGGCCGCCACCGTCAACCTGCTCGCCAACGGCGACTTCGAGAGCGGCACGCTGAGCGGCTGGAACTGCTCGGCCGGCCTCGGCTCGATCACCTCCACCGCCCCGCACGGCGGCAGCAGGGCGCTGCAGGCCGCGGCCTCCGCCTCGGACACCGCCCAGTGCTCGCAGACCGTCGCGGTCAGCCCGAACACCACGTACAGCCTGAGCGGGTGGCTGAAGGGCAACTACACCTACCTGGGCGTCACCGGGACGGGCACCACCGACACCAACTCCTGGGGCTCCAGCGCCGACTGGGCCAGCCGCAGCACCACCTTCACCACCGGCGCCTCCACCACCTCGGTGACGGTCTACACGCACGGCTGGTACGGCCAGGGCAGCTACTACGCGGACGACCTGGTCCTCACCGGGCCCGGCGGCTCCGGCTCCAACAGCCCGTCGGCGAGCGGGAGTTCGAGCGCCAGCGCCAGCGCGAGTGCCAGTGCCAGTGCCAGTGCCAGCGCGAGCGCCAGTGCCAGTGCGAGCGCCAGTGCTTCGCCCTCGCGGAGCGCCTCGCCCTCGGCGAGCGCCTCGCAGAGCGGGACGCCGGGCGGGGACGGGGTGGTGACCACGCCGACCGGGCTGACCGCGAGCGTGTCGGGCACCTCGGTGACGCTGAAGTGGAACGCCTCCACCGACAACGCGCAGAACGGCAACAGCGCGGTCTACCGGATCTTCACCGGCGGCACCACGGTGCAGACCGCGACCTCGATGGGCACCGCGGTCACCGTCTCCTCGCTGCTGCCGAACACCTCGTACTCCTTCACCGTGCAGGGCTACGACAAGGACGGCCACAGCAGCGGGTTCACCGCGCCGGTGAGCGTCACCACCGGGGCGGCCCCGACCGGCGCGCTCAAGTCGGCGTACTTCGCGCAGTGGGGCATCTACGGGAACAAGTACTACCCGTCGACGATGGCCGCCACCGGTGCGGCGGGCGGGCTGAACACGATGACCTACGCGTTCGCCAACATCAACCCGTCCACGCTGAGCTGCTTCGAGACCATCAAGGCCGCGGACACCAACGACAACAACCCGAGCGCCGGCGACGGCGCGGGCGACGCGTTCGCGGACTACCAGAAGGGCTACACCGCGGACATCGCGGTGGACGGCACCACCGACGCCTGGACCCAGCCGCTGAAGGGCAACTTCAACCAGCTGCGCGAGCTCAAGGCGAAGTACCCGAACCTGAAGATCACCATGTCGCTGGGCGGCTGGACGTACTCCAAGTACTTCTCCGATGCGGCGGCCACCGACGCCTCGCGCAAGAAGCTGGTCTCCTCCTGCATCGACATGTTCATCAAGGGCAACCTGCCCTCGATCCAGGGCGACGCCACCGGCGGCACCGCCGCGGCGATGGGCATCTTCGACGGCATCGACATCGACTGGGAGTACCCGGCCTCGGCGGGCGGCCACACCGGCAACCACTACTCGGCCGCCGACACTGCGAACTTCACCGCGCTGCTGGCCGAGTTCCGCAACCAGCTGGACGCGTACGGGCAGACCGTCGGCAAGAAGTACCTGCTGACCGCGGCGCTGCCGTCCGGCCAGGACAAGATCGCGCTGCTGCAGACCGACCAGATCGGCAAGTACCTGGACTACGGCAACGTGATGTCCTACGACATGCACGGCGCCTGGGACGCGACCGGCCCGACCAACCTGCAGGACCCGCTGTACGACAGCCCGAACGACCCGAGCAACCCGGTCGCCCCGGGCACCCAGAAGTACACCGTGGACAACGCGGTCAACGCCTACCTGAACGGCGCCCCGGCGTACGGGATCAAGGGCGGCTTCCCGGCCAAGAAGCTGGTGCTGGGCGTGCCGTTCTACATGCGCGGGTGGACCGGCGTGCCGGCCGGGTCGAACTACGGCCTCTACCAGACCGCGACCGGCCCGGCGGCGGCGCAGGGCACCAGCCAGACCGCCGGCGTGGCGTTCTGGAAGGAGCTGGTGGCGGCCGGCAAGAGCACCGGTTCCGCGGTGCACTGGGACCCGACCACGCAGAGCTCGTGGATCTACGACGGCACCAGCCTGTGGACCGGTGACACCCCGCAGGCCATCGCGGCGCGCGGCGCGTACGCCACCTCCAAGGGCCTCGGCGGGATCTTCGCCTACTCGTTGGAGGCGGACGACCCGTCCGGCACGCTGGTCAACGCGATGACCGGGAGCATGAAGTAGCGTCAGGTTCCGCTAGGGAGGGCCGGATCGTCCGAATGCGGACGGTCCGGCCCTTCATATCAAGTTGGTACAGACCTGTTGACGCGGGTGGTCCAGACCTTTTAGGTTCGGCGGAACTTCCCCCACAGGCGCGCGGCTTCCCACGGCCGTGCGCACGACACTCCCTCCAGGAGGACCGAGTGTTGATCCGAAACAAGGCGGAGCAGCGTCCCACCGCTGCCGTCCGCCACCTCAAGGGCCGCAAGGTGGCGTTCGGCGCCGCCGCGGCCGCGGGGCTGGCGGGCCTGCTGATGAGCACGCTCGGCGCGGCTCCGTCCGCCGCCGCCGTCGACAACCAGGCGTGCCGCCCCGACGGCATGTACACCACGCCCGGCGTCGACGTCCCGTACTGCAACGTCTACGACACCAGCGGCCGCGAGCAGATGGGCGCCGACCACCAGCGCCGCGTCATCGGCTACTTCACCAGCTGGCGCACCGGCAAGGACGGCACGCCCGCCTACCTGGTGAACAACATCCCCTGGGACAAGGTCACCCACCTCAACTACGCGTTCGCGCACGTCGCCTCGGACAACACGCTGTCCGTGGGCGCCGACGGCCCGGACAACGCCTCGACCGGGATGACCTTCCCGGGCGTGGCCGGCGCGGAGATGGACCCGGCGTACTCGTACAAGGGCCACTTCAACCTGCTCAGCAAGTTCAAGAAGCAGTACCCGAACGTCAAGACCATGGTGTCGGTGGGCGGTTGGGCCGAGACCGGCGGCTACTTCGACGACTCGGGCAAGCGGGTCGACTCGGGCGGCTTCTACTCGATGACCGTCAACGCGGACGGGTCGGTCAACCAGGCCGGCATCAACACCTTCGCGGACTCGGCCGTCGCCTTCATCAAGAAGTACGGCTTCAACGGCGTCGACCTCGACTACGAGTACCCGACCTCGATGAAGGACGCGGGCAACCCGCTCGACTACTCCATCTCCAACGCCAAGCGCGCCTCCCTGATGAAGGGCTACGCCGCGCTGATGAAGACCATGCGGGAGAAGCTCGACCGGGCCTCCGCCGCCGACGGCAAGTACTACCTGCTGTCGGTCGCCGCCCCGTCCTCGGGCTACCTGCTGCGCGGCATGGAGACCTTCCAGGTCACCCAGTACCTGGACTACGTCAACATCATGTCGTACGACCTGCACGGCGCCTGGAACAAGTACGTCGGCCCGAACGCCGCGCTGTACGACGACGGCAAGGACGCCGAGCTGGCGGCCGCCAACGTGTACGGCACCTCGCAGTACGGCGGCATCGGCTACCTGAACACCGACTGGGCCGTGCACTACTTCCGCGGCGCGATGCCGGCCGGCCGGATCAACCTCGGCGTGCCGTACTACACCCGCGGCTTCCAGAACGTCCAGGGCGGCACCAACGGCCTGTGGGGCACCTCCTCCACCACCAACTGCCCGGCCGGCTCCGGCCTGACCACCTGTGGTGACGGCGCCGTCGGCATCGACAACATCTGGCACGACCTGGACGACAACGGCAAGGAGTCGCCCGCCGGCTCCAACCCGATGTGGCACGCCAAGAACCTGGAAGCGGGCGTCGTCCCGGACTACCTGTCCAAGTACGGCGTGAGCGACACCGCGCTCAAGGGCACCTACACCCGCAACTACAGCTCGTCGCTGGTCGCGCCGTGGCTGTGGAACGCCGACAAGAAGGTCTTCCTGTCCACCGAGGACGACCAGTCGATCGGCGCCAAGGCCGACTACGTGGTCAACCAGGGCGTCGGCGGCGCGATGATCTGGGAGCTGGCCGGCGACTACAAGTGGGACGCCACCGCCAACGGCGGCAAGGGCGAGTACGTCCAGGGCAACACCATGACCTCGCTGCTGTACGACAAGTTCAAGTCGGCCTCCGCGTACGGCGCGACCCGCTCCACCATCGCGCTGCCGCAGCAGACCCTGCCGATCGACGTGTCGTTCACCCAGTTCGCGCTGGGCGACAACAACTACCCGATCAACCCGAAGATCCACATCGTCAACAACTCGAACGTCACCCTGCCGGGCGGCACCGAGTTCCAGTTCGACTACTCGGTCTCCGCGCCCGCCAACGCCGCCGACCAGTCCGGCTTCGGCTCCAAGGTCATCCGGGCCGACCACACCGGCAGCAACGTCGGCGGCCTGAAGGGCACCTACAACCGGGTCTCGCTGAAGCTGCCGACCTGGCAGACCCTGGCGCCCGGCGCCTCGGTGGACGTCGCCTTCGTCTACTACCTGCCGGTCTCCACCCCCGCCAACTGGACCGTGAACGTCGGCGGCACGCTGTACGGCATCACCGGCGACTACACCCGCGGCACCGCCGCGGGCACCGCCTCGCCGTCCGCGTCGGCCTCCGCGTCCGCCTCGGCCTCGCAGTCCGCGTCGCCGTCGGCCTCGGCCAGCGCCTCCGCCTCCCACTCGGCGTCCCCGTCGGCCTCGGCCTCCGCCTCGCAGTCGGCCTCGCCGTCCGCGTCGGTCACCGCCGGTGCCTGCACGGGCGCCCCGAGCTGGAGCGCCGGGACGACCTACGCCACCGTCACCAAGGTGTCGTGGAAGGGCCACTACTACCAGAACAAGTGGTGGACCGCGGGCGAGGACCCCTCGCTGAGCGGCGCCTGGGGCGTCTGGACGGACCTCGGGGCCTGCTGAGGCTGATCCCGAGCCCATGAACGGCGGTGGCGGTCGACCCGGTCGGGGGGTCGGCCGCCACCGCTGCTTCCCGCTCCCGGCGGCTACTGGCCGACCTTCAGGTCCTTCAGCAGCTTGGCGACGTGGCCGGTGGCCCGGACGTTGTACAGCGCCCGCTCGACCTTCCCCTGCTCGTCCACCACGACCGTCGAGCGGATCACGCCCTGGTAGGTGCGGCCGTAGTTGACCTTCTCGCCGTACGCGCCGTACGCCTCCAGCACCCGGTGCTCCGGGTCGGACAGCAGCGTCACCTTCAGGTCCTCGGCCTCGCGGAACTTCCCGAGCTTGGCCGGCTGGTCCGGCGAGACGCCGATCACGTCGTAGCCGGCGCCCGCGAACACCTCCAGGTTGTCGGTGAAGTCGCACGCCTGCTTGGTGCAGCCGGGGGTCAGCGCCGCCGGGTAGAAGTAGACGATCACCTTGCGGCCGAGGTGGTCGGCCAGCGACACCTCCTTGCCGTCGGCGTCGGGCAGGGTGAAGGCGGGGGCGGTGTCGCCGGGCTGCAGGCGCTCGCTCACTGGGCTCGGGTCTCCTCGGGAGTGGACGGACGGTCGTGCTGCGGGCCAACCTACCTCCGTCGGCGGGTGGCGCTGCGCGCGTGCGGCGGCGAGCTGACAGACTGTCCGAGGAGAAGACGTACCTAGCGGTAACAGAGATGGGGTGGCCCCAGTGGCAGCGAGCGGCAAGGACACGTCGGCACCGCGTACGACGGCCCAGATCGAGGCGGACATCGCCGGCAGCAGGGACCGGCTCGCCGCGACCCTCGACGAACTCGCCATGCGCGTCCACCCGGCCACCGTCGCCGCGCAGACCAAGGCCAAGGTCCGGGCCGCGGTCGAGCAGAAGGCCGGGCGGGCGTACGTCGCCGCGAGCGGGGCCGCCGAGCAGGTCCGGTCGAAGTTCGTGGACGAGGACGGGCGGCCGCGCGTCGAGCGGGTGGTGCCGGCCGCGCTGGTCGGCGTCGGCGTGGTGCTGCTGATCGCCGCGGCGCGGCGGCGGCGCAAGGGCTGACGGCACGTCGCGGCGGGGTCCCGGGCAGGCGCC
>NZ_JBHUWH010000443.1:0-6436 GCF_042670125.1 Kitasatospora sp. NPDC057198
CACGGGCTGGTACACGGACGCCTACGGCGACTGCACCGGCGGCTGTGAACCGGTCGGCGACGGCGTCCCGGTGGGCTCCTCGGACGGCGAGGCGCTCGGGCCGGGGCTCGGGCTCTCCGTCCCGCCGAGCTCGGGCTCGACCGCGATCACCGCGTCGTCGGGCGGCGAGGTGACCGTCCGGTCCGGCGCGGTGCCGGTCGCCGTCGCGGTGTTGCGCACCGTCCCGGCCTCGGCGTCGGCCGCGGTGACGGTGTACGAGCCGGTGCAGGTGGTGACCGCGCCGGGGGTGCCGCGCGGCGTCAGCGTGGTGGCCGCGCACCGCACGCCGGTGAGCCGGTCGTCGGTGAGGAACAGCCCGGTGACCTCCCGGTCGGTGGTGTTGGTGACGGTGTACGTGTAGGTGGCGGTCTGCCCGACCCGGTAGACCCGGGCGTCGTCGACGTGCTTCTCCAGCAGCAGCCCGTAGTCGTCGTTCAGCGGCAGCTCCTGCCGGGCCTCCGGCGACTCGACCCGTCCGCCGTCCGAATCCCCGTGCGCGAAGGCGGTGTTGGTGATGTACCCGCGCCGCACGTCGGCCTCGGTGACGGTGTACGCGGCGGTGCAGGTGGTGGTGGCGTCGACGGCGAGGACGGTGGTCGGGCAGCTGACCGGGCCGACCACCGGGTCGGTGACGGCCAGGTCGCGGACCTCGGTGTCGCCGGCGTTGGTGACCACGAACTGGTAGGGGACGACGGTGCCCGCGGTGACCGGGTCGGGCAGCGGGTGGGCCCGGTCGATCTGCTTGACCAGGTTGAGCCGGGGCAGCGGGGCGGCGCTGCGGGCGGTGACGTGCCGCAGCAGGTGCACGTCGGTGAACGCGCCGGTGGACGAGGCGAAGCCGAACTTGTAGGTGGCGGGCACCGGTTGGGGCGCGGCCCGGCTGAGCACCCGGACCGGCCCGGAGCCGAAGTCGACGTCCACCTCGACCTGCGGGTCGGGCCCGGGTGTGACGGTGACGGTGACCGTCCGCCGGCTGGGTTCGAGCGCGGCCTCGGCCTGCGCGGGGGTGGTGCCGGGCGGCAGGTCGGCGGCGGTGGCGGGGCCGTGCAGCTGCCCGGACAGGGTGGACGGCCACGGGCCGGTGGTGCCCGTGTTGCTGGTGGTGGCGCCGAGGAAGCAGTAGCCGCTGGTGCCCTCGCCCGGACCGCGCAGCGTCACCATGTTGGCGCCGGGCGCGGGCGCCCGGAAGGAGGTCCCGGCCGGGGAGCGGGTGGCGCAGCCGTCGCCGCGGTGCTCCCAGTCGCCGAAGTAGTTGCCCAGCACGTCCAGGCCGACGCCCAGGTAGCCGCCCTCGACACCGGGCAGGAAGGCGTTGGCCGGGTTGTCGTCCGGGAGCTTCTGCGCGTACCCGAGGCTGCCGCCGAACGCGCCGGGGCGGGTGAGCGAGGCGGCGCCGTCGACCAGGAAGAACGCGATGCCGTCGGCGGGCGAGGGCTTGGTGGTGTCGCCGCCGTACTGCCACTGCTCGAAGGTGACCCGGATGCCCTCGTTGGCGGGCAGCGGGCGCTCGTACAGGACGGCGGCGGCCCGGTCGTTGCCCGCGTCGGTCATCCGCAGGTAGCCGTGCGGGGCGGCCGCGTTCGGCGGGACGGGGCCGATCGCGCCGCCGCTCGGGCAGCCGGTCAGCGGGCGCGGCTCGGCGACCGGGAGGGCGGGGATCTCGGCGGCGCCGGTGAGGCAGGTGCCGTCGGTGGCGACGAACCCGCTGTCGGCGCTCGCCCCGGTGAAGGTCTCGTCCACCAGCAGGGTGCCGGCGGCGGCCCGGGGCGCGGCGGGCGGCGCGGCCGCGGCCAGTGGCAGCGCGGCCGCCCCCAGTGCGGTCGCGGCGCAGAGCGCCACGGCCGCGAGTCTGCGCCCGGCTTCGGGGGCCTGTCGTTCGGTCACGTTCGTCTCCGCCTCTCCGGTCGATGATTCGCAGTCGACCTTCACGGCGGACGGAACCCGCGGCGCACACGCGCGCAACCGCGGAGAAGCACCCGCCCGGCGCAGCGCCCCGCCCCGACCCGCCCCGGGGCCGGACGCTTCGCCCGCCCATCTGCGGTTGGCGGAGGGCGAGTTGAGGGGATGATGCCCCCATGGGGAGTACGCGGTGGCGGGTGCTGGTGTGGGTCGGGGCCGGGGTCTCGGTGGCGGGGCTCGCGGCCTTCCTGTGGGGCGAGGGCCTGGACCGGGCCAACCAGTGGGCGGGCGTGCTGGGCCTGTTCGTCGGCCTGGCGGGCCTGGTGCTCTCGCTGGTCGGCGGAGTCAGGGGCCGCTCCGGCGGCCAGTCCGCGGACGGAGCGGCGGCCGGCGGCTCGGTCCGCCTGATCCGGAACGTACGGGGCGACGTGGTGCTCGGCACCGACCCCTCCCCCGCCGCCGTCCCGCCCCCCGGCCCCGTCCCGCCCCCCGGCCCCGTCCCGGACGCGCCCCCCGCCGGCGGCCAGTCGGCCCGGGGCGTGCGCGCGGGCGGAACGGTCGACCTGCTGGACGGCGTGGAGGGCTCGGTGCGCTTCGACGGACGGCGCCCCTCCGACCCCCCGCAGCCGTCCGACAGCCCCCTCCCGTCCGACAGCCCCCTCCCGTCCGACACGCCCCGGCCCCCCGGCACCTCCCGACCCCCCTCCACCCCCCGCCCCTCCGACGGGCCGCAGTCGTGACCGGCTTCTGGCGGCGGCTGTTCGGCACCGAGGAGGACGGCGGCGCCCAGTCCGCGGCGGGTGCCCGGGTCGGCGGCGACCTGACGCTGATCCAGCGGGCCGGCACCGTGCAGATCACCACCGGCCCGAAGCCGCCCCCGCCGGGCGACCTGGACGGGGCCCGGCAGCGCTACGCGCGGCGGCTGCGCGAGCGCTACCTGCGGCTGGACCTGGAGGTGCTGACCCCGCTGTCGGAGCAGGACGAGCACCCGGCGGTGCACCTGCGCGAGGTGTTCGTGCCGCAGCTGGTGCGCTCCGACCCGCCGCCGGTGGAGCTGCCCCGGGAGCTGCTGAAGCGGCTGACCGAGCCGGGCGAGCTGGATCCGGGGCGGCTGCCCCCGGGCGTCGAGCGGGACACCGTGCGCCGGGTCCGCGAGGCGTACCGGCAGCGCCCCGCGGTGCCGGTGCTGCCGCTGCTGTCCGGTCCGGACGGCCACCGGGCGGTGCTGCTGGGCGATCCGGGCTCGGGCAAGTCGACGCTGGCCCGGTTCCTGTGCCTGGCGCTGACCGAGCCGCTGCTCGACCCGCAGGCCGCCGTCCCGTCCGAACTGGCCCCGCTGGCGGGCCGGTTGCCGCTGATCGTGGAGCTGCGCCGGTACGCGGACCCGGTCTGGCGCGAGCGCACCTTCGAGGAGTTCCTGGCCCACCTGCACCGCACCGAGGGCCTGGGCCTGCCCGGTGACCTGCTGGCCCGTCAGCTGGCCGAGCACCCGGCGCACACCCTGGTGCTGTTCGACGGCCTGGACGAGCTGTTCGACCCGCAGGCGCGGGAGAGCGCGGGCCGCCGGATCGGGGCGTTCGCCGCCCGCCACCCGCAGGTCCGGGTGGTGGTGACCTCCCGGGTGATCGGCTACCGGCGCGAGCCGCTGGACGCCGCCGGGTTCGGCCACTACACGCTGCAGGACCTGGACACCGGCCAGATCGACGCCTTCGCGGCCCGCTGGTACGCCAACGCCTGCCCCACCGACCCGGTGGAGGCCCGGCGGCTGCGCCGGCGGGTGACGGCCGCGGTGGCCGGCTCCGCCCCGGTCCGCGACCTGGCGGGCAACCCGCTGATCCTGACCATCCTGGCGATCATCGGCCGCCGCCGGGAGCTGCCACGGGACCGCCGCTCGGTGTACGAGCACGCGGTGGCGGTGCTGGTCGAGCACTGGGACCCGAGCAAGTACCTGCAGGACCGGCGGGTGGACGGCGGCATGCCGTACCTGGCCTCCGAGGACCGGCTGGAGCTGCTGCGCCTGGTGGCCCGCCGGATGCAGGAGGGCGGCGACGGCATCGCCGGCAACCACGTCCCGGGCCGGGTGCTGCTGGCCTCCTTCGAGCGCTACCTGCGCGAGCGCTACGAGCTGCCCGCCGACCGGGCCGCGCCGGCCGCCCGGGCGATGCTGCAGCAGTTCCGGGAGCGCAACTTCATCCTGAGCCGGTTCGGCGGCGAGGTGTACGGCTTCGTCCACCGGGCGTTCCTGGAGTACCTGGCGGCGTCCGAGATCGCCCACCGCTTCAACCGGGAGCGCTCGCTGACCGAGGAGCAGCTGCTGGAGGGCGTGTTCGCGGCCCGCTGGCGCGACCCGGCGTGGCGGGAGGTGCTGCTCCTGCTGGCCGGGGAGCTGGACGAGCGGTTCGTCGGCGCGGCGGTGTCCCGGCTGCTGGCCCGGGCCCCGGCGCTGCCGGGCCCGCCGGGGGCGCGGGACGCGGTGCCGGAGTGGCTGGTGCTGGCGGTGCGCTGCCTGGGCGAGGTCCGCCGGCCGGGGCTGGTGACGGCGCAGTCCGGGGCGGTGGTGGACGCCCTGGTGGCGCTGTTCGAGGCGTACGCCGCGGAGGGCTCGGCCTACCTGCCGGGCGAGACCGCGGAGGCGCTGGACGCGCTGCGCCCGGTGCTGGCCGGGCTGGGCCCGCACTGGGTGGGCCGGGAGCGCTTCCTGCGCTGGTACCTGGTGTACGGGCACCAGCCGGAGCGCGAGTCGCCGACGCCGATCGGGGCGGGCGCGGTGGCGGCCCGGCTGGCCTGCGCGCTGCACCTGAACGACCCGGACGGCCCGGCGGTGCTGCGTTCCTGGGCCGAGCACGGCTGGTCCTCGGCGCAGCGCGCGGCCGCGTTCGGGGCGCTCGCCGAGGGCTGGCCGGGCGATCCGGGCACCGGCGCGTTCGTCCGGGAGCGGGTGGAGCGGGAGGCCGACCCGCTGACCCTGGAGGCCGCGGTGGCGGCGCTCGCCGAGGGCTGGCCGGGCGACCGGGCGACGGGCGTGTTCCTGGCGGCCCGGGTGGCGGACGCCGGGGGCGTGAACCGGCTGAACGAGATGCTGGCGCTCGGCAAGGGCTGGACGGACGACGGCCCGGCGCAGCTGCTGCTGCGGGGCATCGCGGCGGCCGAGGAGCAGCCGGAGCTGCGCGGCCTGGCGGTGTTCGCGCTGACGGTGAACGGGCGGATGGACGGGCCGCTGGCGGCGTTCCTGCGCGAGCGGGTGCGCGCCGACCGGGCGCCGGGGGTGCGCCGGATGGCGCTGCAGGCGATCTGCCTGCAGCCGGCCGAGGATCCGGGCAACGCCCCGTTCCTGCACCGGCTGGCCGAGTCGGACCCGGATCCGCAGGTGCGGGTGTCGGCGCTGGCGGGCCTGGCCCGCGGCTGGGCGGGCGACCCGCGGGTGGCGGAGTTCCTGCGCCGCCGGATCGCCGAGGACCGCGACCCGCTGGTGCGGCTGCGGGTGCCGCCGGTGCTGGCGCTGCGCTGGGCGGGCGATCCGCAGGTCGCCGAGCAGTTGCGCGGCCTGGCGGTCGAGGACCGGCTGCCGGACGTCCGGGCGGGCGCGCTGGGGCTGCTCGGGCAGGTCTGGGCGGGCGATCCGGAGGTGGCGGCGTTCCTGCGCGAGCGGGCGGAGCAGGAGGGTCCGGGCCGGGCGGCGGCCACCGGCGAGCTGGCCGCGCACTTCGCGGACGTCCCGGAGCTGGGGGCGTTCGTCCGGGAGCGGGCCCGGAGCGCGCCGGACCCGCTGGTGCGGACCGCGGTGCTGTCCGCGCTGGCGAACCGTCAGGACCCGGACCCGGCGGACCGGGCGCTGTTCCTGGAGCGGGCGTCCGCCGACCCGGACCGGCGGGTGCGGGACGTGGCGCTGGCCGCGGTGGTGCGCTGCCACGACGGGGAGGAGCGGGCCGCCGCGCTGCTGCTGGAACGGATGGCGGGGCTGCGCGACGCGGACGTGCGGCTGTCGGTGCTGCGGGCGCTGCTGGCGCACCGGCCGGACGATCCGGCGGTGCGGGCGCTGCTGCGGGAGCGGGCGGAGCGGGACGCGTCGGGGCCGATCCGGGCGGTGGCGCTGCACGCGCTGGCCCGGTCCGGGAGCGGCGGGGGCGCCGGGCCGGCCGCCCTGCTGCGCGAGCGCGCCGTGGCCGACCCGGACCCGCTGCCGCGCCGGGTGGCGCTGCGGGCGCTGGGCCGCTGCCCGGACGGGGCGGCGGTCGAACTGCTGCGCTGGCGCGCGGTGGAGGACCCGGACGCGGGGGTGCGGATCGCGGCGCTGCGGGCGCTGGCGTTCGGCGCCCCGGGTGCGGCGACGGCCGCCCTGCTGGCGGCCCGGTCGCGGGCCGAGCTGGTGCCGGCGGCGGCCGCGGAGGCGTCCCGGCTGCTGGCGGGAGCGGGGGCGGGCACGGGCACGGGGGCGGACCTCCGGCCGGGGACGGCGAAAGGCTCCGCACTCCCGGGCGGTTGACCACCGTGCCCGGGG
>NZ_JBHUWH010000444.1:0-6433 GCF_042670125.1 Kitasatospora sp. NPDC057198
GCGGCCTGATCGGTTCCGCCCGGCACCCGCTGCCGGGCGGCGCCGGCGCTGCGCGGGGCCTAGCGTGGCAGGGGAGCGACGTGCCGCGGCTGAGACGGGCAGGTGGACGGCTTGAGCGCAGGAGCGGGAGGTCCCGGCGCCGGGAGCGGAGGCTTCCGGTTCGTCGGCCGGGCCGCGGAGCAGGAGCGGCTGCAGGCCGCCGCCGCCCGCCCGCCCGGCGTGGTGATCGTCGAGGGCGAGGCCGGGATCGGCAAGTCCCGCCTGGTCCGGGAGGCCGTCGCGCGGTGGGCGCAGGACGGGCGGCAGGTGCTGGTCGGCGTCTGCCACCCGCTGCGCGAACCGCTGCCGTACGGGCCGGTGGTGGACGCCGTGCGCCGCGCACTGCCCCGGCTGCCCCCCGGTCTGCCGCCCCCCGCCCCGCCACTGGCCGCGCTGCTGCCCGGCGGCTCACCCGTACCGGCCGACGATCCGCACGCGCGCCGCCTGCACCTGCTGCACGCCGTCCGCGACTTCCTGACCGGCCTCGGCCCGGCCGTCCTGGTCGTCGAGGACGTGCACTGGATCGACGACGAGACCCGCGACCTGCTGCTCCTGCTCGCCCGCGACCTCCCCGGCGGCCTGACACTACTGCTCACCCAGCGCCCCGAGGACCAGCCCGGCGGCGTCCCGGCCCTGGGAACCGCCCTGCTGCGCCGCTCCGGAGCCGGGGTGGTGGTGCTGGTATTGGGACGCCTCACCGAGGCCGACGTCCGCGACCTCGCCCGCTCCGCACTCGGCAGCCGCGCCACCCCGGACGTGGTGGTCGCCTTGTACCGGCGCGGCGAAGGGCTGCCGCTGGTGCTCGAGGAGGACCTGCTCGCCCTGCTCGACCACCCGGGGCGGGGCGACGACGCGGCCCGACTGCGGGACGCGGACGTTCCGCGCGGCCTGCGCGAGGCGGTCACGGAACGGCTGCTGCGGCTGCCCCCCGACGCCGTGGCCGTGGCCGAAGCCGCCGCCGCGCTGGCCGCGCCCTCCTCGGAGGCGGTGATCGGCCGGGTCGCCGGGCTCGACGAGCAGCGCGGCGCCGCCGGGCTGGTGGAGGTGCTGCGCGCCTCCGTCCTGCGCGAGTACGGCCCGGACCGCTACGCCTTCCGGCACGTGCTGGCCCGGCAGGCCGTCCAGGAGTACACGCCGGGACCGGTCCGGCGGCGGCTGCACCGCCAGGCGCTGCACGTCCTGGCCGCGCTGGACCCGCCCCCGCTGGTGCGGATCGCCCACCACGCCAGGGCGCTCGGCGACCTGCCGCGCTGGCGGGAGGGCACCGAGGCCGCCGTCGGCCAGGCCCTCGCGCTCGGCGACACCGGAACGGCCGCCGCCCTGCTGCGCCAACTGCTCGCCGAGCCCGGCCTCGACCCCGACGCCCGAGCCAGGGCCGCCCGCGCGCTCGCGCCGATCGCCGGCCAGGGCGTCGACTTCCATGCCAACGCGGTGGCGCTGCGCGCCCTGCTCGCCGACCGGGGGCTGCCACCCGCCACCCGGGGCGAGATCCGCACCGGCCTGGGGGCGCTGCTGCTCAACCAGGCCGCCGACCGGGAGGGCATGGCCGAACTCGCCCGCGCCGTCGAGGAGATCGGCGCGGACTCGGTCGCCGCGGTGCCGACCATGCTGGCGCTGGCCGTCGACGAGTCGCGGGGCCCCGAGGCGGCACGGCGCTGGGTCGCCCGGGCCGAGCGGGCGGTGCGGGGCAGCGACGACCGGGTGCTCGTTGCGGACGTCCGGGCCACCCGGCTGACCCTGGACGTGGTGACCGGCGACACCGGAGTGCGCGACAGGCTCGACGCGCTCCCCCGGCACGACCCGGACACCGGGGTGGTGCGGCAGACCGCGCGGGCCCTGTACAACGCCGGGGAGAACCTCCTCGACTACGGTCACGACCGCTGGGCCGCCGCCCTGGTCGCCGAGTCGCTGACACTGGCCCGTGACACCGGCTTTCCTGCCGTGGAACTGCACGCCGAGGCGACCCTGCTGCGGATGGAGGCGCTGGCCGGCCGCTGGGAGGGCCTGCCCGAGCGCTTCGAGGCGCTCGCCGCCGCCCACCCCGACAGCCTGGTCGTCGCCGCAGAGCGGACCGTCGCGGGTGGCACGCTCGCGCTGGCCCACGGGCTGACCGCCCGGGCCGCGGACGTCCTCGGCCAGGCCGCCGCCAGCACCGCCGACCGGCTGATGGGCGGCCTGGCCAGGCGCACCGCAGCGGGCGCCGTCGCGGTCGCGCTGACCCGCGGCGAGCACCGCACGGCGTGGGCCAGCGCCGGGGCCGCGCTCGACGCCGTCCGGCGGGCGGGGCACTGGATGCACGCCGGCGGCTTGGTCCCGCAGGCCGTCGCGGCCGCGCTGGCCTGCGGTGAGCGCACCGCCGCCGAGGAACTGGCCGCCGAGGTGGCGCGTGCCCTCGACGGGCGGGACGCCCCCGCCGCGAGCGCCGAGTTGCGCACCGCGCACGGCTTGCTCGCCGAGGCGGCCGCGCCGGAGCGGGCGGCGGCCGGGCACCACGCCGCCCGGCTGGCCTGGGAGGAGATCGGGCGGCCTTACGAGAGCGCGCAGGCCGCGGAGCGGGAAGCCCGGGCCCTGGCGGCAGCGGGGGCGGAAGGTGTGGAGGCCGCCGCCGCTCTCGCCTTCGCCACCGCCGCATACGCGGCGCTCGGCGCCACCGCCGACCTGGCCCGGGCCCGGGCGCTCGGCCAGGACCTCGGCCTACAGGCCAAGCGCAAGCCCGGTCGGCGCGGCTACGGCGGCCGGCTCTCGCCGCGCGAACGCGAAGTGGCCGAGCTGCTGGCCCGCGGAGCGACCAACCAGGAGATCGCCGGTGTGCTGGTGCTGTCTCCCCGGACGGTCGAGCACCACGTGGCGAGCGTGCTGAAGAAGCTCGCCACCACCCGGGACGGGGTCGGAAAGGCGCTGCGGGCCGCCTCCTGAACCGGGCGTACAGGCGGGGAAGAGGTGGTGGGACGGGCCCGGAACCGACCGGGTGGGGCCGCGGGCCCGGGCCTGTCCCGGCTCAGGGAACGATCCGCAGCAGTGCCCGTCCGGGCGAGGCGGGGTCGAGGTCGGCCCACGCCCGGTGGCCCAGCGGCAGCCGGTCCGTGCCCCAGGCGGCGCTGATCCCGGCGACCAAGGCCAGGCCGCCGCAAGGATCGTCCGACTGCCGGACGATCCAGCGGGTGCGCAGCAGATCCGGGTCGAAGCCCGGCCCGGCGTCGGTGACGGCGATCCGGATCCGGCCGTCGGGTCGCAGGGCCAGGACGGCCCGGGCGGGGGCCAGGCCGTGGGCGAGCGCGTTGCGGGCCAGTTCGCGGGTGACCACCCGCAGGCCGGTGGCGAGCCGGTCGTGCCGCCACCGGGCCAGGTGGCCGGTGACCCAGTTGGCCAGCTCGCCGTCGGCGACGACGGACGGGGTGAGCGGCAGTGCGCACTCCCGGGGCCCGTCCGGGCGGCGGCGGGGGGCGGAGGAGGACGAGCGCCACGGTGCGGGCGCGAAGGCGGCCGGACGGACCGCACCGGTGGTGTTCACAGGCAATCTCCCGAGGTGAGAAGGGCGTCCCACCGCTACGGTCGGGGACCCGGTCCGGCGGAACAATGCGGGTCGGCTGCTTTGGGGGTACCCAACGGGCTCGTCGACCGAGTCCGGCGCACCGGCATTGACCGGTCGCCACCACCCCCTTAATGTTCACTTCTGTTCAATGCTCGCACGGTCGGACCATTGAAGAACATAGGTGAACATCGGAGGTTCCCTGTGCCACCCCGCCCCGCCCCCACCGCCCTGCTCACGGCGCTCCTGCTGGCCGTCCTCGCCCTCGTCCCCACGTCCCCCGCGTTCGCCGCCACCGCACCACCGCCCACCTCGGTCACCGTCGATCCGAGACCGGCCCCGGTCGGACCTTCGACGGCGTCGGAGCGATCAGCGGCGGCGGAGGCAACTCCCGGCTGCTCGCCGACTACCCGGAGCCCGAGCGCTCCCAGGTCCTCGACTACCTGTTCAAGCCCGGCTACGGCGCCGCCCTGCAGCTGCTCAAGGTCGAGGTCGGCGGCGACACCAACTCCACCGACGGCGCCGAGGCCAGCATCGAGCACGCCCGCGGCAGCGTGGACTGCTCGGCCGGCTACGAGTGGTGGCTGATGGAACAGGCCAGGGCCCGCAACCCGCAGGTCAAGCTGGCCGCGCTCTCCTGGGGCGCGCCCGGCTGGATCGGCAACGGCAACTTCTGGTCCCAGGACATGGTCGACTACCTGCTCACCTGGCTCGACTGCGCCGGAAAGCACCACCTGACCATCGACTACCTCGGCGGCTGGAACGAGCGCGGCTACGACGCCGCCTGGTACGGCAAGCTGCGCGCCGCGCTGAACGCGCACGGCTACGCCTCGGTCAAGGTGGTCGGCGCGGACTCCTTCGGCTGGGACCTGGCCGGGGCGATGCACTCCGACGCGGCCCTGGACCGAGCCGTCGACGTGGTCGGCGTGCACTACCCCTGCGGCTACCTGTCCGCCGCGGACACCTGCCCCAGCAGCCCCGACGCCCAGGCGCTCGGCAAGCCGCTGTGGGCCAGCGAGAACGGCTCCCAGGACATCGAGAGCGGCGCCGTCGCGATGGCTCGGGCGATCAACCGCGGCTACCTCGACGGGAAGATGACCGCGTTCGTCAACTGGCCGGTCGTCGCCGCGCTCTACCCGAACCTGTTCTTCCACACCGACGGCTTGGTCACCGCCGACCAGCCCTGGTCCGGTGCCTACCGGGTCGGCCGCAGCGCCTGGGTCACCGCCCAGACCACCCAGTTCACCGCGCCCGGCTGGCAGTACCTCGACCCCGCCTCCGGCTACCTCGGCGGCGACCGCGCCAACGGCAGCTACGTCACCCTGGCCGCTCCCGACCGCACCGCCTGGTCCACCGTCGTGGAGACCACCGGCGCCGGCGCCCCCCAGACCCTCACCCTGCACCCCACCGGCTCCCTGCCCGGCGGCGCCCTGCACGTGTGGACCACCGACCTGAACGCCGCCGAACCCCGGATGGCCCGCGCCGCCGACCTCACCCCCGTCGACGGCACCTACACCGCCACCCTCCAGCCCGACCGCGTCTACACCTTCACCACCACCACCGGGCAGGCCCCCGGCACCGCCGTCAGGCCCGACCGCGCCCCGCTGCCGCTGCCCTACACCGACGCGCTCGCCCACCCTGCCGGGCGGGAGGCCCGCTACCTCGCCACGATGAACGGCGCCTTCCAGGAAGCCCCCTGCGCGGGCGGCCGGGCCGGCACCTGCCTGCGCCAGAACGCCCCCGTCCAGCCGATCCGGTGGACCGACGAGAAGGACCCCCGGCCCTACGCGCTGCTCGGCGACCTGTCCTGGTCGAACTACACCGTCTCCGCGGACGTCCTGCTGGAACAGGCCGGCAGCGCCGAGATCCTCGGCCGGGCCGGCAGCCAGGGCCGCAACAACGGCGGCCTGGACGCCTACCGGCTGAGCCTGGCCGACACCGGCGCCTGGCAGCTGGTGCGCACCGACACCGCCTGGAACACCACCGTCCTGGCCCGCGGCAGCGTCCGCGCGCCCGGCACCGGCACCTGGCACCGCCTCGCGCTCGGCTTCCAGGGCAGCACCCTGACCGCCGCGATCGACGGCACCCGGGTCGGCACCGCCACCGACACCGCGCTCGGCGGCGGCCTGGTCGGCCTGGGCACCGACGGCTACCACGCCGCCCAGTACGCCAACCTGTTCGTCGCCCCCGGCACCCCCGCCGCCGTCCGGCCGGGCACCTACCGCCTGGTCAACGCCGCCAGCGGCAAGCTCCTCGACGCGGCCGGCGGCGGCACCGCCGACGGCACCCCCGTCGTCCAGTGGTCCGACGACGGCGGCACCAACCAGCAGTGGAAGCTCGCCCCCGCCGCCGACGGCTTCTGGACGATCACCGGCGCCGCCGCGGGCAAGGTGCTCGACGTGCCCGGCCGCACCGCGCTGCCCGGCACCCCGCTCGACCTGTGGACCGGCGACGGCGGCGCCAACCAGCAGTGGCTGCTCACACCCGACGCCGACGGCACGTACGTCGTCGAGTCCCGCGCCACCGGGCACGTCCTCGACGTCTCCGGCGGCTCCGCCCAGGACGGCGCCCAGGCCCTGCAGTGGTACCGCAACGGCGGTGCCAACCAGCGTTGGAAGCTGGTCCCGGTGAGCTGAGGAACCCCCGAACGGGTGCCGGGCCGCACGGCCTGATGAGGGTCACGGCCGACCGTGGCACCGGCACCACGAGCGACCGCGCGTCCGCCGGACACCCCAGGGTGCCCGGGTCCGGAACGGAACACCGCGGTCGCCCGGCCCCGCCGCATCCGGGGCTGGAGGCCGCCCGGGCCGTGGAACCCCAGGGCGGCAGGGCACCGGGCCGGCCGTCTGTGAGGGACAGCTGGCC
>NZ_JBHUWH010000445.1:0-6420 GCF_042670125.1 Kitasatospora sp. NPDC057198
GGCCCCGGCCCTGCGGCCGCTGGTGCGCCGCACCGCGGGCCGGCTGTGGCGCGACGACCTGGCCTACGCGGAGCGCCGCTGGGCGCTGCGCAGCACCGGCCGCTTCCCCGGCTGACGGGCGGCCCCGATTGACGGGCGGCCCCGGCTGACGGGCGGCCCCGGCCCGCCGGGCCGGTCAGCGGGCCGCCAGGCGGGCCAGGGCGCGCAGCGGCCGGGAGCGGCCGGCCCGGGGCACCGTCCACAGGGTCTGGCCGGCGACGCCCCAGCGGGCGAGCAGGGCGTTGGCGGCCTGGAAGCCGGTGGTGGCGGCGCGTTCCATCAGGGCGACGGGCAGGTCGGTGCGGACGAGGTCCCCGGCGAGGACCAGGGCGGGGTGCGGGGTGGTGACGCCGGGGCGGTGCGGCCAGCCGCCGACCGGGAACACCGGGCAGTCCCGGCGCCATTCGTGGCGGACGTCCACCGTCCGGGCGTCGCGGGTCTCCGGGTAGACCTCGTGCAGCCGGGCCGTCATCCGCTCCTGGACCTCCTCGGGTTCGGCGTCCTCGGCCACGGCGTAGGCGTGCAGTTCGACCACGGACCCGCCGGTGCGGGCGGACCAGCGGGCCGCCTCGCCCTCCCAGCGCTCCAGCACGCTGACGTTGTCCAGTCCGTCGTAGCCGCTGGTGCCGAGGAAGCCCGGCCGGTCGGCGGCGACGGGGCGGTCCAGCCAGAGCCGGGAGACCAGGAAGGGCGGCGCGGTGCGCAGCGCGGCGATGTCGGCGCGCCAGGCCGGGTCGCCCAGTTCGGCGGAGTCCGCGACGAGGCTGCGCAGCCCGGCCGGGTCCAGGGCGAGGACCACGGCCTGGTGGCGTTCGGCCCCCCGGCCGCGGGAGAGCACTTCGAGGTCCCCGCCGGGCAGCGGCCGGACCGCGTCGACGGCGGAGCCGGTGCGCAGGTCGGCGCCGTGGGCGGCCAGGTAGGCGGCCAGCGGCTCCCACAGGGCCTGCGGGTAGGGCTCGGTGGGGACGTCGAAGAGCAGTCCTTCGGAGGAGCCGAGGAAGTAGATGTGGAACATCAGCAGCAGTTCGGCGGCGGACAGGTCGCGCGGGTCGGTGAAGAAGCTGCGGGAGAACACTTCGAAGGCGAGGTGGCGGGCGGCCGCGGGGAAGTTGATCCGTTGCAGCAGGTCGTGCGCGCTGGTGGTGTCGTGGCGTTCGAAGACCTCGGGGAGGCGGACGTCCAGCAGCGGGAGGGCGGCCCGGACGTCCAGTGCGGCGAGGTCGCGCAGGCCGAAGGTGGGGCTGAGGGCGACGAAGCCGGCGGCGCTCAGCGGCGGGGTGCGCGGCACCCGGGCGAAGCTGTCGGTCGCTCCGGAGCGTTGGCGCAGCGGGTAGTCGGGCAGGCCGACCAGCCGGGTGAGTCCGGGGTCGGTGCGCCGCAGCAGACCGCGCAGGTTGTAGTACTGGCGGAAGAAGGCGTGGAAGCCGCGGCTCATGGTCGCGGTCGATCCGTCGGCGAGCCGGGTGCTCCAGCCCGCGACCCGCCCGCCCAGCACGGGTTCCCGTTCGTGCAGGACCACGTCGATCCCGCGTTCGGCGAGGGCCGTCGCGGCGGCCAGGCCGGCGATCCCGCCGCCGACGACGGCCACCCGGGGCGGCCGGGCCCCGGGGAAGCGGGCGTGGCCCGCGGCTGCGGGCACGGTTTCGGCCCGGCGGTCCCGTCCGTGCCGGGCGCGGGGCTGCGTGCGGCTCATGCGCGCACGGCCGGGAGTGCGGTCGTACGGGGTGCGGCCGTACGGGGTGTGCCCGGACGGGGTGCGGCGTGGTCGCGGTGGGGCGGGGGCGTGGTCAACGGTGGTCCTCACGGAGGTGCGGGGCGGGTCCGGGGCGGGTGCCGGGCGCGGCCCGGCGGGGCAGCAGCGGCAGTTCGGCGGCCGATCGGAGCATGGGGCCGACGGGGCAGCGCAGGCCGATGCGGAGTTCTTCGAGCGGGGTGCTCGCGCCGTCCAGGAAGCGCAGCACCTGTTCGGCGGGGGTGCGGCGGAACAGGTCGGTGAAGAAGCGGGGCCCGTCGACGCGGCCGGTGTCCAGGGCGCGCAGCAGGACGGCGTCCATGGCCAGGGCCCGTCGGCGGTGGGGTGCGGGCGCCGGCGCGGGCCGACCCGGCGCGGCCGGTCGGCCGAGGGCCTCGGCGATGGCGCGGCTCTGCCGCTGGACGGCGGCGAAGGTGTAGCCGGTGGCGGGGCGGGTGGCGCCGCCGGCCGTGCCGATGTGCACGTGCGCGGGTGCGGTGCGGCGGGGGAAGCGGCCGTCCGTCATCAAGATGGCGCCCTGTTCGACGTCCTCCACGGTGAACCCGCGCAGGCCCAGGACCTCTCCGGTGTAGGCGCGCAGGGCGCGCTCGTACCTGGGGACGGTCAGCGGGTGCCGGGAGAACTCGGTGTACTCCACCAGCGCGCGGTCGGGGGCCAGCGGCAGGACGTACCCGAAGGCGAGGCCGTGGGCGGGCTGCGGGACGCGGAAGTCCATGAGGTCGGCCGTGCCGGGGTCGAAGCGCGGGCGGTCCGTGCGCACGAACCAGCCCCGGAAGTGCTGCAGCAGGGCGGTGCGGGCCAGCGGGGGCCGGGCGGGCGGCCTGGAGTCGAAGACGTACCGGGCGTCGAGGGCGAGGGGCCGGCCGGCCGGGTCGTCGGCGTGCACGCGGGCGCCGGGCCGTCCGTCCGGCCGCGCCCGCACGTCCCGGACGGTGGCGCGCAGGACCCGGGCCCGGGGGTGGGCGGCGAGGCGGGAGTGGACCAGTTCCTCGAGGGCGGTGGAGCGCAGCATCCGGTAGCGCAGGGGGGCGGGCGCCGTTTCGAGGCCCTCGCCGTCCGGGCCGGTGATCCGCAACCGGGACCACTGGGCGCCGACGGCCTCCTCGTACGGTCCGGGGCCGTCGTCCCAGAAGCACCACGTCCGGGGAGCCGGGCGCAGCGGCCCTTCCGGCGCTTCGACGAGGGTCACGTCGAACCGGGGGCCGCCGTCGGCTCCTTCCGGGTCGTGCCCGACCAGGCAGTCGGCCAGGCTGAGTCCGGCGGCTCCCCCACCGATGATCACCAGCGTGAGGGGTGCGGTCTCCGGGGTGCCTGTCAACTCGCTTCCGCCTTCCGGCTCCGGGCGGGGTGTCGTGGTGCTCCCCCACCCTGGCACCTCTGCCCGGGGCCGGCCGGGCCATTCGCCGGGACATGCCGCCGTGTCCGCTGTCCGGCGGCCCCGGCGGGTCACGGTGGATCCGGCGCGGCGGGGCACGGTGGGCCGCCCCCGGTCCGAACGGTGCGGAAAGGGTGCGGCTTTGCGCTCGGGCGCCGCCGGGTGGACCGTGGGGTGTGGGAGCGCACCGGCGCACCACAGGACGATCGACACCCTACGGAGGACGCCATGTCCGTCAGTCACTCCGTCGCCGCTCCGGCCCGGTTGCCCGGCCACTCCGCGCCGGTCGAGACCCCCGAGTGCGAGGCTTCGACCACGCACGGGATCTCCGTCCCCGAGTCGGCGGAACTGCACACGGCCTGGCCCGGCTGGATCCCGCTGCTGGCCATCATGGTCATGGTCGTCTGCTGCGTCGGCTTCGCCGTCGGGCGGATCTTCGCCTGAGGAGCCCGCGGGGCCGCCGGTGCGTGCCGGGAGGTGCCGCATCACGGGCCCCGGGGCCCGCACCGCACGGCGCCGCGTCACGGTTCGCAGGGCCGGTCCGCGTCGTCCAGTGCGCGCAGGCTCTGCTCCCAGCGGCGGCGGCGCTCCGGGAGGGGCTGCTGCCACCAGGGGGTGCCCCGCTCGCCGAGGCCGACCTTGGCGAGCTGCACCCGGGCCCGGGCGGCCTGCTCCGCGTCGCGGTCCCCGCCGGTTCGGACGAGCCCCCGGCGGGCCGCCATCAGGTGGCGGGTCAGCCGTTCCCGGACCTCGTCCGGCACCTCCGGATCGGTCGCCCGCCAGCGCCTGCCGCCGATCACGACGTAGTGGCCGTCGGGGGTGCGTTCGACCTGCCGGTTCTTCGCCATCCCGCCATGGTCGCCCGGCGGGCGGCCGGACACCCGCCGACCGCCCGTCCCGGTCCCGGTCTGGTCCCGGTGGGTCAGAGGGCGGTGCCGCCGTAGTAGCCGCCGACCTGGTTGCGGTAGGCCGGGTCGTCGGCGTGCTTGTCCTTGTCGTACTCCGGGGAGTTCTTGACCTCGTCCTGGGTGCGGTTGACCCAGACCGTCTTCTCCGTGTCGTCGACCCGGGTGATGGTGCCGGCCGGGAGGAGCACCTCGCGGCCGAAGATCCACGGACCGGTGTCCACCACGATGTAGCCCGCGCCGACGTCCGCGGTGTGCTTGTCGACCTTGCCGATGTGACCGTCGGTCGCCTCGACCCGGTACCCCGTCAGGTCCGACCCCGCCGCGTAGCCCTCGGCACCCTCGTAGTCCCACATCGCGTCACTCATGCGCTGCCTCCTCGTTCTCTGCGTACTCGGTCGTCCGTACGGGGGGCCGCCTGCCCGGCCGCCGGGGAAACATGCCACTCCTGCTCCGCCCCGGGCGGGGGCGGGGACGGGGTCGGGGTCGTGGCGTGGACCGCCACCCGCGTCGTCGGCGCGCGGCGCCGGGTGCCGGGCGCCGGGAATCCGGTCGGGTTGACGCGGACCCGGTCGGCGAGGAGGTCGGCGAAGGCGACGGTCAGGGGGTCGGGGCGGGTGCGGGTGTAGGCGGTGAGGGTGCGCCGGACCGGGGGGTCGGGGCGCAGCAGCGCGCCGTCGAAGTGGGGCGGGACGATGTTGGCGGGCACCAGGGCCGGGCCGAGCCCGGCGGCGGCGAGCAAGGGCGCGGCGGAGGTCTGTTCGGCGCGGACCGCCGCACGCGGGTGGAAACCCGCACGGGCGCAGACCCGGTCGAGCAGGTCGGCGAGGCCGTTGTCGGGGACGTAGTGGACCCAGGCGCGGTCGGCGAGGTCGGCCAGCGCGACCGTGCCGGCGGGACGGTCGGCGAGCGGGTCGTCGGTGGGCAGGACGATCGCGAACTCCTCCACGCCGAGCTCCCGGATCGGCCCCTCCCAGCCGGCCGGGGCGGGGCCGATGGCGAGGTCGGCGCGGCCGGCGGCCATGTCGGCCTGGAGCCGCTCGGCGTGGCCGTACTCGCGCAGCCGGATCCGCACACCGGGGTGCCGGTGGCGCCAGGTGCGCAGGACGGGCGGCAGGACGCCGAGGCTGACCGAGTAGACGACGGCGATCTCCAGTTCGCCCTCCTCCAGGCCGGCGGTGCGCCGGGCCACCGCGCGCAGGCGCTCGGCCTCGGCGAGCGCGGCGCGGGCGTGCGGGAGCACCGCCCGGCCCATCGGGGTGAGCCGCACCGAGCGCGGCAGCCGTTCGAGGAGGGGGCCGCCGACCGTGCTCTCCAGGGCCCGCATCTGGTGGGAGAGGGCGGGCTGGGTGACGTGCAGCCGCTCGGCCGCGCGGGTGAAGGAACCGGTGTCGACCACGGCGACCAGGTACTCGAGCTGCCGGAGCGTCGGAATTGCCATGAGCGGATTTTATCGCTGCGGTAGGGAGCAAGCCTTGGACTCATCGTCCCTGCTCGGGAGAGGGTCGTGGTGCGGCCGCCGCGGGAAGCGACGGGCGGCCGGTCACCGATCACCGATCACTCGAAGGCGTTCTCCTCATGTTCGATGGCACGCCCCTGCAGGGACAGCGGCTCGTCGTGGTGGGCGCCGGCTCGCGCACCGGACGCGCGGTCGCCAAGGCCGCCTCGGCGGCCGGTGCGGCGCTCGTGCTGGCCGGTCCGGATCCGCGCAAGCTGGAGTGGACGGCCGGTGAGCTGTCCGGGCCGTCCGAGGTCCTCGCGCTCGACCTGGCCGACGAGCGGTCGATCGCCGGCTTCGCCGCCCTGGCGGGCGGCTTCGACCACTTGGTCTCCACCGCCGCGATACCGGCCAACGGGCCGCTGAAGGACCTCGAAGCGGCCGACGTGCAGCGGGCGTTCGCTGCCAAGGTGATCGGGCCGCTGATGCTGGCGAAGCACCTGGCCGGACAGGCGTCGCCGAACGGCTCGTTCACCTTCTTCTCCGGCGTGGCCGCCTGGCGGCCGGCGCCCGCGCGCACGGTGATGGCCACCACCAACGGCGCGCTGGCCTTCCTGGTGCGGGCCCTGGCGGTGGAAATCGCCCCCCTCCGGGTGAACGCGGTCTCCCCCGGCATCGTCGACACCGGTTCCTGGGACGGCCTGGGCGCGGACAAGGAGGCGTTCCTGCGGGGGGTCGCCGAACGCAACCCGGCCCGCCGGGTGGGCAGCCCGGAGGACTTGGTCAAGGCCGTGTTCTACGCCATCGACAACCCCTACGTCACCGGCACCGTGCTGCACGTCGACGGCGGCGGCCGCCTCGCCTGACCGCCGCACCGCGAGCCCGTCCGGCTCCACGGCAAGGTCCGCCC
>NZ_JBHUWH010000446.1:0-6264 GCF_042670125.1 Kitasatospora sp. NPDC057198
GTCGGGTCAGCTGGGTACAGCGACCCCGTCCGCCACCGGGCGGACCGGGGGTGGGGCGGCCGGTCCCGGGGCCGGCCGCCACACCTCAGTCAGCCGCCCGCCCCGGCGTACGCCCCGGTACGCCCCAGTACGCCCCGCAAGCGCTTATCACGCACGGTCACCGCCCCCGGCGGTCCGGCCGGCGCCGCCCCGCGCCGCGTCCGGTTCCGGCCGTACCCCTCATTTACGCCGAATCGGTTGCACGGCAAGGCCCTCGTCCAGGACGATGCATGGAGGCGGGGGGCTCACCGTGCACCTCCCGCTCCGGAGAGCCCGTTCTCGCGGACGGCCGCTCTTTCACGCTCCGTGAGGCCCATCCGGCCCAGGGGCGTGCCCATGACCATCTTTCCGCGACGGCGCTCCTCCCCCGGCGCCGTCACCCAGCACCGGCGCGGCCCTGACGCCGAGTGCTGTGACAAAGGGCCCCGTTCCCCCGCGGGGCCCTTTGCGCTGTCCGGGGCCGGTCCGGGCCCTGCTCCGGCCGCCCGTCCGGGCCCGGGGCGGCCGGGCCCGGGGCGGGGGCGGGTGGCAGGTCAGTCGGCCTCCGGGCGCCGGAACCCGGCGTGCGGGTCCGCGTCCTTGTCGAGCGCCACGGCGGGGGCCGGCGGCTCGTCGACCACCAGCTCGACCGAGCCGTGCGCGACCGTGTCCGGCCGCTCGCCGGCGGCCTGGCCGGACAGCACCGGCGTGCCGGGCAGCGCGCCGGGCATCGGCGGGGCGGCCGGGAACGGCGGGGCGGCCGGGAGCGGCGGGGCCAGCGGCACCGGGGTGCCGCGCAGCCCGTCGAGCAGGCCGGGCACCGCGAGCGCGCCGAACACGCCCCAGACCAGGGCGGAGACCAGCACCGAGAGCACCGACCAGCCCATCGCGTCCTGGCTCGTGGAGACGTCCCTGTCCGCCGAGCTGTACGAGCCGCCCATCGTGAGCCACATCGAGGTGCCGAGCAGCAGCAGTGTGTTCAGCAGCGCGTACAGGCCCGCCAGCACCGCCCGGTCGCGCTGGGGCAGCCGCCCCCGGTGCGCGGACCAGCCGAGCGCCAGCGCCGCGACCAGCGGCAGGAGGGCGGCGAACCACCAGGCGCCGGTGTGGTCGCCCAGGTCGAACAGCGACAGCGACAGGCGGTGGTCCTCGAAACCCGCGCTCAGCAGCGTCGCGCCGCTGCCGATGCCGTGCATCATCACGCCGAGGTTGGTGGCCAGCGCCAGGTTACCGGTGTTCACCAGCCCGTCCTCGTCGGCGAGTTCCGTCACCAGCCCGACCACGGTCAGCAGCACCAGCAGGCCGACGACCACCCGGAAGGCGTGCTGCCAGGCCGCCAGCAGGCTGCCCAGCCAGCCGCGCCGGGCGGCCTCGGCGCGCAGCGCGGCCGCGCCGTCCACGGCCAGCACCAGGACGGCCGCGGCCAGGCCGGCGGACACCGCCAGCGGCAGCAGGGCCGGGCCGACCTCGGAGCTCATCACGGCGTGGCCGTCGCCGCCGTCCGAGGTCTGGCCGGCCAGCCAGCCCAGCAGCAGCGCGACCGCCGCCGACACCGCGCCGGTGCGCAGCGCCTGGACCGCGACCGCGGCCCCGGCCGGCTCGGCGGCCCCGGCCCGGCGGCGGCCCCGGGCCCCGAGGTGCAGGCCGAACCAGAGCAGCAGCAGCCAGCCCAGCGCGACCAGGTACAGCACCAGGTGGAGGCTGGTCTCCATGCCGATCGACGAACCGTCGCCCCGGTGCTCGGTGGGGCTCATGGTCATCCGCAGCGGTGTGCCGAAGGCGGTGAGGATGAAGGTGAGCCAGCCCTGGAAGCTGTTGCCGGAATCCGCCGGCACGTACGCCTGGGGCGACTCGTCATGGCTGCCGCTGCCGATCGCGGCGGCCAGCAGCAGCAGTGCGGTGGGTGCGAGCAGCACCCGGCCGGCGATCAGCCAGCCGCGGGAGAGCAGCGGCGTCTCCCGGGTGTGGTGCACCTTGCCGGCGCCCCACGGGGAGCCGCCGGGCACCGCGGCGCTGTCCTCGATGACGTCCCCGATGGCGGGCGCGGCGAGCGGTCTTCCGCAGTTGGCGCAGGTCACCGCCGGGTCGGCCGAGGCCGCTCCGCAGGACGGGCAGATGGGCATGCTGTGGTTCCCCCCAGGGTGGTTCGTGCTTCGAGGGCCCGTTTATCCCACCGCAGGTAAAGGGATGTCAATCTCCTTCCGGGGCCCGGCGGGGAACTTCGGGCACGGGCAGCAGCGGCAGCCGCAGCGCGCCGAACGCGCCGTCGGGGACGGCGGGGCGGTGCGGGGCGACGGGCGGCACCGGCCGGTAGGCGCCGCCGGGTTCGGGGCGCGGGTCGGCCTCGCCGCGGTTGGGCCACATCGACATGGCGCGCTCGGCCTGCGCGGTGATGGTCAGCGAGGGGTTGACGCCCAGGTTGGCGGAGACCGCGGAGCCGTCGACGACGCTGATCCCGGGGTGCCCGTACAGCCGGTGGTAGGGGTCGACGACGCCGCTCTCCGCGCTGTCGCCGATCGGGCAGCCGCCGAGGAAGTGCGCGGTGAGCGGGATGTCGAAGACCTCGCCGGCGGTGGAGCCGGGGAAGCCGTTGATGGAGGCGGCGAGCGCGCGGGCGCCCTCCTCGGCGGCCGGGATCCAGCTGGGGTTGGGCGCGCCGTGGCCCTGCCGGGAGGTGAGCTTCCCGTTCTTCAGCGAGACGGTCAGCGAGTTGTCCAGGGACTGCATGACCAGGCCGATGATGGTCTTCTCCGACCACCGGTGCTGGTTCATCGACTGGACGAAGATCCACGGGTGCCGGGCGGCGGTGCCCAGGTAGCGCAGCCAGCGCGGCCCGCGCCCGGCGCCGGGGACCTGCTGGATGGAGAGCGCGCCCATCGCGTTGGAGCCCCGCCCGTAGCGGACCGGCTCGATGTGGGTGTTCGCGTCGGGGTGCACCGAGGAGGTGATGGCCACGCCGCGGGTGAAGTCGGGGCGCTCCCCGTAGCGCCGGGTGGAGGTCTGCGCGCCCACCAGCGCCTCGGAGTTGGTGCGGGTGAGGTGGCCGAGCCGGGCGGAGATCCGCGGCAGCAGCCCGCCCTCGCGCATCCGGTGCAGCAGCGTCTGGGTGCCGTAGGTGCCGGCCGCGACGACGACCCGCTCGGCGGTGACCGTGCGCGCCCCGGCCTTCCGGGCCCGCCGGGTGCGGGCGTCGGTGGGCAGCACGTCGACCGCGTAGCCGTCGCCGTGCGGGCGCAGCCGGTGCACGGTGGTCATCGGCAGGATCTCGGCGCCGGCCCGCTCGGCCAGGTACAGGTAGTTCTCGGTGAGGGTGTTCTTGGCGCCGTGCCGGCAGCCGGTCATGCACTCCCCGCACTCGGTGCAGGCCCGGCGCTTCGGCCCGGCGCCGCCGAAGTACGGGTCGTCGACCTCGCCGCCGGGCGCGGCCTTCGCCTCGCCGGTGCCGTCCTGCCCGTCGCCGAAGAACACCCCGACCGGCGCCAGGTGGAAGGTGTCGCCGCAGCCCATCGCCTCGGCGGCGGCCTTCAGGTGCACGTCGGAGGGGGTCATGGTGGGGTTGAGCCGCACCCCGAGCATCCGCTGCGCCTGGTCGTAGAACGGGGCGAGCTCGGCCTGCCAGTCGGTGATGTGCCGCCACTGCCGGTCCTCGAAGAACGCCTTCGGCGGGACGTACAGCGTGTTGGCGTAGTTCAGCGAGCCGCCGCCGACGCCCGCCCCGGCCAGGATCAGCACGTTGCGCAGCAGGTGGATGCGCTGGATGCCGTAGCGGCCGAGGGCGGGTGCCCACAGGTAGTCGCGCAGGCTCCAGGAGGTGCGGGGCAGTTCCTCGCGGCGGAACCTGCGCCCGGCCTCCAGGACGGCGACCCGGTAGCCCTTCTCGGTGAGCCGCAGGGCCGCGACCGAGCCGCCGAACCCCGAACCGACCACCACGACGTCGTAGTCGTACGACACTGCTGCCCCCTTCTGGGTCGGCTACTTCAGTCGGAACGCCTTCATGGCCTTCAGGCCGGTGGTGAACAGCTCGGCGAACCTGCGGTCGTCCATGCCCATCGACGGGCCGATCGGCAGCAGCCGCTGCACGGCAACGGTCTGCGCCTCGGTGTAGCGCAGGATGCCCTCGGCGCCGTGCCGCCGGCCGAGACCGGAGTCGCCCATCCCGCCCATCGGCGAGGCCACCGAGCCGTAGGCGGCGGCGTACGCCTCGTTGACGTTGACGGTGCCGGTGCGCAGCCGGGCGGCGACCCTGCGGCCGCGGGCGGTGTCCTTCGTCCAGACCGACGAGTTGAGGCCGTACGGGGTGTCGTTGGCGGCGGCGACGGCCTCGTCCTCGGTGTCGAAGCGGTAGACCGAGACGACCGGGCCGAAGGTCTCCTCGGCGCAGACCGCCATGTCGGGGGTGACGCCGTCCAGGATGGTGGGCTCGTAGAACAGCGGGCCCAGGTCGGGCCGGGCCTGCCCGCCCGCCAGCACCTTCGCGCCGGCCTTGACGGCCTCCTCGACGTGCCGGGTGACGGTCTCCAGCTGGCGGGCGGAGACCAGCGAGCCCATGTCGGCGCCGTAGGCGAGGCCGCCGCCCAGGCGCAGCGCGGCGGTCTTCTCGGCGAACTTCGCCAGGAAGGCGTCGGCGACCGAGCGGTGCACGAGGATCCGCTCGATGGAGATGCACAGCTGGCCGGCCGAGGAGAAGCAGGCCCGGACGGCGCCCGCGGCGGCCCGGTCCAGGTCGGCGTCGGCGAGCACCAGCATGGCGTTCTTGCCGCCGAGTTCCAGCGAGGCGCCGACCAGGCGCTCGGCGGCCCGCCGGGCCACCTCCCGGCCGGTGCGGGTGGAGCCGGTGAAGGCGACGTAGTCGGCGCGCTCGACGACCTGCGGGCCGACCACCGGGCCGTCGCCGAGCACGATCTGCCACACCTGCGGGGGCAGTCCGGCCTCGACGAACAGCTCACGGGCCCACAGCGCGGTCAGCGCGGTCTGGGTGTCCGGCTTGTTGACCACCGCGTTGCCCGCGACCAGGGCGGGCAGCGCGTCGCCGACGGACAGCTCCAGCGGGTAGTTCCACGGCGAGATCTGCCCGACCACGCCCTTGGGGCGGCGGGCCTCCACGGCGCTGGTCAGGCCGGGCACGGCGCCGCCGCGGCGGCGGTCCCGCAGGTAGGAGCGGGCGGCGCGGCCGTAGTGCCGGGCGGCCGAGGCGACGGCCATCACCTCCTCGAAGGCGTGCAGCCGGGCCTTGCCGGTCTCCGCCTGGACGAGGTCGAGCACCTCGTCCTGCCGCTTCAGCAGCAGGTCGTGGAAGCGCAGCAGGACGCCCGCCCGGTGCCGCACCGACAGTGCGGCCCAGGCCGGCTGGGCCCGCCGGGCCTGCTCGAACGCCAGCTCGACGTCCTGTTCCGAGGACACCGGCAGGTCGGCCAGCGCCTCGCCGGTGAGCGGCGCGAGGGTCTGCGCGCGCTCCCCGCCGGAGGCGGTGACGCCCTTGGCCAGCCGGGCGACCAGCGCCGCCGGCACCGCCGTGGCGACGCCGCGCGCCGCACCGTTCGCCGCAGGGTTGCGCCGGGCCTGGATCGTGCTCTCCGTCATGCGGGCAGCCTAGGCCCTGGGCCCCGACTTGTGTACCCATCGGTAACCCCGAAGGCGGAAGGCCGCCGTCGCTCAGATGGTCGGCGTGAAGTTGTTCAGCACCGTGGTGAACCGCCGCTGGCTCTCCACCCAGTCCTTCTCGGGCCCCGACACGTACACCATGAACGCCGTGCCGTCGGTGCGCCGGAATTCGACCTCCTTGGCCAGCCGGCGGGCGTCCTTCGCTCCGAAGCTGAACTCCCATAGCGCACCCTGCTCCCCCTTGATCTTGACGTCGGTGAGGGTGGTGCGCTGGAAGTTCGCGAGCGTCTTGCTGATGTTGCCCTCCATCTGCAACAGGTGCTCGCGCGGGGTGAGCGACTGGCCGACCGCCACCGCGAACAGCAGGAAGTGCTCCTGGTTGTCCGGCGAGTAGTAGATCTGGCCGCCGCTCCTCTCGGTGCGCACCCAGTCGCCGTCGGTGGGCAGCAGGAAGCGGAACCCGGCCGGGTCGTCCTGCCAGGCGTACCCGGCGGGCGCGGGCGCGCCGCTGGGCAGCGGGCTCTCGGCGGGCAGCGGGTTGTCCGTCCCGGACGCGACCGGGGCGGGCGCGGCCGGCGCCCCGTGGTGCTGCCGGTAGTAGTACGCGCCGCCGCCCGCCCCGGCCAGCAGCAGCACGCCGACCAC
>NZ_JBHUWH010000447.1:0-6247 GCF_042670125.1 Kitasatospora sp. NPDC057198
ATCCGGTACATGCCGCCGGTGTGCGGCAGACCGAAGTCGCCCTGCAGGATGCGGGCCCGGTGGAGGTGCAGGTGGGTGGGCGGCCCCGGGGTGCCGCCGGAAGGTGGCGGGGCGAACAGGGCGGCGAACGGTTTCAGGTGGTCGGAAGTCTGCAGGACATCCGCCACCCGCTCCCACCACAGGGCCACCGGGGCGAGCCTCCCGGTGATCACCGCACCGGGAACCACCACTGTCACGGACATCTGGTTGCTGTGCTCGGACTCCACCATCGCGGCGATGTCGACGAGCAGCCCGTCAGGGTTCGACATACTACGAGCCTAGGCCACTCCCCCGCCCGCGCACCGCGATTCCGCCGTCCCGGGCCGCCACGCGCCGAACGGAGACCGAACGGAAACCGGACAGCGGCCGGGCAGCGGCCGGACAACGGCCGGACCGAAGCCGGACGGGAACCGGAGGAGGCGGGGCCGCCGTCCGGTCCGACGCCGGCCGTGGCAGGATCCCGGAGCGTCCCCGGACGACGCAGGGGGACGCGGCGCGGCAGCGGGCCGCGGAGCGTGTCGAGCAGGAGGCAGCGTTGTACGTACGGTTCCAGGCGACGACTCCCAACCGGCGCGGGACCTTCCCCGGCGTGTTCGCGCTGGTGAACGGCCTGGCCGCGGAGGGGAGGCTCACTTCCGAGCAGGAGTCCTTCCGGCGGTCGAGCTACGACTGGTACGACGCGAACCTCGCGAACCCGTCCCACGTCGACCCCGCGGTCTACGATCGCGAGCTCAACCCCGGAGCGGAGGCGTGGTTCAAGGTGTCCGCCCACCGGCACGTCGAGCAGGTCGACGGGCACCTGGAGATCCTCGCGGCGCACCGGGTCGGCTGCGAGACGCTCCGCTCCCCGGACCCGGGCGAGGTCGTCTACGAGGACGAGCACCAGGTGGTCGTCGTCCCGTACGGCCGCCGCGCGGAGCAGCACGCCGCCGCCCCGGCCACGTCCGCCGCCGCGCCCTCCGCCACGGCCACGGCGCCGCCCGGACCGTCCCACCCCGGACCGTCCCGCCCCGGAGGGGACCGGCCGGCCGGGGAGAAGTAGTCCTCCGCCCGGACGAAGTGCGGGCGCGGCACGGAGCGCAGGCCGGGCAGGGGCCCGGCGCCGGGGGCACCCGCTCGAGGCGCCCCCGGCCCTCCCCGGTTGCCGAAGGACGGCCACCACGGAGACGGGACGCGTGAGAAGGGGCGGCCACCACCCCGCCGGCCCCGGGCGGACGGTCGCGCTCCAGGCCAGTTATTCATATGTACATACTTCCGTGGGGATGTCGGAGACCGTCCGCCCGAGGAGCCGTCCGACCCGGCACTAGGGTGGGCCCATGGCGGACACTCCGACGGCGGCGGCACCTTCCATCGAGGCCCTGGGCGCCGTGGTCGACCGCGCCTGCCGGCCCCCCACCGGCGCCTCCCGCGCCAAGCAACTGCGCTGGGTCGCCGGGGAACTGCGCACCGCCCTGGAACGCGGCGCGGTCCCGCCGGAAGCCGCCGCCGCCCTCCCCGCGCTCCTCGCCCCCGACACCGTCGCCGCCTACCTCACCGCCGCCGAACGGGGCCTGCTTCGCCGCAAACCCGCCGCCCGCCCCGACCAGCCCTCCCCCACCTCCATGCGCGTGCGCGAGGACTGCCTGCGCATCCTCGCCACCCACGCGGGCCTCCCGCTCACCCTCCCCGAACGCGACCGGCCCGCCGTCGCCCTCCGGGACGTGGTCGCCCCCCGCTCCCGCAGCATCCTCCTCGGCCACCTCGAACAGGCCACCCGCCCCGGCCAGGACGACGCCCGCACCCGCATCCTCGCCGTCATCGCCACCGTCCTGGACACCGGCTGCCGCGCCGGCGAACTCTGCGCCCTGCGCACCCGCGACGTCGACCTGCGCCGCGG
Organism: Kitasatospora sp. NPDC057198; assembly: GCF_042670125.1. Lineage (NCBI taxonomy): Bacteria > Bacillati > Actinomycetota > Actinomycetes > Kitasatosporales > Streptomycetaceae > Kitasatospora > Kitasatospora sp. NPDC057198. Next base: position 1,916 of record NZ_JBHUWH010000447.1, read on the forward strand.
CACGATCCGCCTCACCCGCCTCCCCCAGCACCGCGACCCGCACACGCCGCCCGCCACCGAGACCATCGCCCTCTCCCCCACCACCCGCGCCGCACTGCGCCACTGGCTCACCGCCCGCGCCCGCCTCACCGTCCGCGACACCGCCCGGCCCTCCGGCCCCGACAACGAGACCACCGACGCCCTGTGGGTCAGCATCGCCCCCAGCGGCCACCCCCGCCCCGGCCTCCCCCTGTACTTCCGCGGCCTCGCCCGCGCCTACGCCCGCGCCGTCCACGACCTCAACACCGACATGGCCGGCCAACCCGGCTGGCACCCCCTCCCCCGCCGCATGGAACCCCTGCGCCGCGCCGTCGAACTCCGACCCGACGACGCCCCCGGCCCCGGCGACGTGACCGTCCTGCGCCGCACCCGGACGGCCGCCGGTGGCGGCCCGGAAGCGTGACGGGCCGGAAGCATGACGGCCCGGAAGCGTGACGGCCCGAGCCGGTGTTCCGGTCCCGTGCGGGGAGGTCCGGAACGCCGGCTCGGGCGCGGGGGTCAGGACCAGGGCTGGGCGGTCAGCCAGGAGGTGTCCTCGGCCCAGTAGTTGGCGTTGTCCCAGGTGTTGCCGCCGACGCCGTCACCGGCGAGGTAGCCGGTGTACTCGTAGTGGCGCAGGAAGCGGTTGGGGAAGTTGACGGACTGGAAGGAGTAGCCCTGCCCGCTGTGTCCGGCCCGGAGGCAGAAGGTGGCGTCCTGCTTGAACAGGGTGCTGCCGTCGGAGGCGGCGGTGCGGAGCCGGTAGTCGAAGTGCCGCAGGTACTGGCCGGGGGCGGCGGCGGACTCGAAGGACAGGCAGGAGCCGTTGGCCAGCCCGGCGCGGACGATCCAGGTGGCGTCCTGCTTGTCGGCGGCCGAACTGCCGGAGGTGATCGGGGAGATGGCCACCGTGGCGTCGGCGTTGTGGCGCAGGTAGTCGGCGGTGCAGCAGGCGGTGGTGGCCTTCAGCGAGACCCGGGCGCCGGGGGTGAGGGCGCTCGAGGTGACCGCGGTTTCCTGGTAGCCGGCCGCGGCGATGTTGGCCTGGACGGCGTTCTCGGTGGCGTCCGAGGGGTAGCCGGAGGTCATCACGCCCTCGTAGAAGGTGCCGCTGGAGGACTTGCTGTTGTCGCCGCCGATGCCCAGGATGATCGCGCCCTCCTTGTGCATCGGGTTGTAGCCCGCGACGTTGGGCCGGGCCCCGTTGTAGTACGTCGACAGGCCGCCGGACTGGGCGTTGCCGGCCTTGATCGCCCACAGGTTGGGGGCGCCCTTGACGATCGCGGTGAGGAAGCGGTGGCTGACGCTGGGGTCGTTGGCGTTGTAGCCCGCGTTGGCGCCGGAGAACAGGCCGTTCTCCAGGTCGGCCATCACCCAGGGGCCCTTGCCGGTGCCGGAGCCCCAGATGGTGCTGTCGCCGAAGTAGATGGCCTCCATGTGGCCGTTGCCGGTGTCGAGGTTGTTGGTCTCGGCGTTGCCGTAGTCGAAGCAGCAGCCGCCGCCGAAGTGGGTGCCGTCCAGGACGGCGTACATGCCTTCGGGCTGGTCGCCGGTGGCGATGCCGTGGGTGGCGTTGTTGCGGTAGCCGGTGCCCGCGGCCACGTAGACGCCGTACGCCCGGTGGCCGGCGACGGTGACCGGGGCGGCGGTGGCGGGGGCGAGGTTGTCCGGGCCGGGCGCGGCGCCGCCGGCGGGGGCCTGGGTGAGGTGGTTGCCCTTGCCGGACTGGTCGTAGATGACGGTGATGACGCAGGTGGTGGCGGCGCAGAAGGCGTCCTGGGCGGCGGCGTTGGCGTAGCCGCCGGTGCTGAGGACGCCGATGTCCCTGGTCGCGCCGTCGGAGGTGCGGCGGACCTGGTAGAGCGCGCCGCCGTACCCGCCGTACAGGGCCCGGGTGGTGGAGTGGGCCGCCACGCAGGGCGTCCCGCCGGAGGCGTAGAGGTCGCACGGCCCCTGGGTGGCGGCCTGCGCGACCGTCTCGGTGCCCGCGATCAGGGCGGCGGTCAGGACGGCGGTGGTGCCGGTCGCGAGGAGGGCGCGCCGGGCGCGGCGCAGCCAGGTCTGGACAGCCAAGGGTGGACTCCTTGCTGGTGGGTGGGGGTCGGGAGGTCCCGGGGAGACGGCCGTGCCTGGGCCCCGACGGCGGAGGCGACCGCGGCGGGTGAGACCGGCTACGCTTTGTTAGCGCTAACAATTCACCCTGGCGGAGGCTCAAGACAGTTGGGGCGAAGGAGAGTTCGGCTCGACGACGGCCGAGCATCACTATGGAGAGCCGTCGCGACCACGTCAATACTTTCGACCGGATCCCCCGCCGCTCCGGACCCGCCGCCCGGGGAGGGACGGCGCGGCCGGAGCGGACGGGGTGGCGCAGGAGGGGCGGACCCGGGCGGCCGCCATCGGGCGGATGCCCTCATTCACCCGGCCGCGGACGGCCGCCCGGGAGTTCGGATCAGCCGGCGGTGAGGGTCCACAGGTGGTCGGCGGTGCCGTTGTCGCCCCACTGGACGACCCGGCCGCCGGAGCCGGTGCTCATGTCGGTGACGCCCAGGAGCAGGCCGCTGTTGTAGTTGGCGATCTTGTAGTGGCCGCTGCCGTCGGGGATCAGCTGCCACAGGTGGTCGGCGGTGCCGTTGACGCCCCAGATCAGGGCCGCGGCGCCGTACGAGGTGCTCATGCTGTCGATGCCGAGCAGCCGGCCGCCGGCCTTGTTGGAGATCTTGTAGAGGCCGGAGCCCGCGGCGGTCAGGGTCCAGGACTGGGTGGTGCTGGAGGAGGCGGTGGCCTGGTCGACCAGGGTCCCCTGGGCGGTGCCGGAGTTCACGGTGTCCAGCCGGAGCCCGCTGTTGAGGTTGGTGATCCGGTAGGTGCCGGCGAGCGTGCTGGAGCCGCCGGCCGGGGTGACGACGAGGTGGTAGCCGTCGGCCGCGTTCATCGCGACCGGGACGGTGACGGAGCCGCCGGAGACCGGGTAGTCGCTCTCGGAGACGGTGATCGGTCCGGCGACGGCGGTGGTGCGCCCCTTGGAGGGGGTGTACTCGAGCTTGACGTGGACGGTGCCGCCGAAGGCGCCCAGGGCGTTCAGGCCGTTGACGGTCACCGCGCCGGCGCCGGACCCGCCGCCGAAGACCACGCTGACCTGGTTGCCGGCGCCGTTGAGGGCGGCGAGGCCGTCGATGCCGGTCTGCGCGGGCGGGGTGGTGGTGAGCATGGTGCCGCTCATGTCGCCGTACCACTTGTAGGCCCAGTAGGCCGCGTTGGGCGAGCCGCCGGTGTCGGTGAGGGTGTCGCCGAGGGTGCCGTAGTGGTTCCAGAAGGCCATCTCGGCGTCGCGGACGCCGGTGCGCTCGAACTTGGCCGCGTAGCCGATCATCGGGCCGGGGACGCCGACCTCGCCGGGCGTCCCGTACTCCTCGATGGAGATCGGCCGCGGGGTGAGGCCGAGGCTCGCCTCCAGGGCGCGGTAGGCGGCCACGTCGGCGGCGACCTTGTCGGAGCCGCTCAGCTCGTGCCAGGCGATGACGTCGGGGACGGTGCGGGTGGCGATCGCGTTCTGGAGGAACGCCTTCATCCGGTCGGGGTAGTAGCCGGAGTCGCTGGGGCCCTGGATGGGGGTGGTGGCGTCCTTGGCGCGGACTTCGTTGAAGGTGCGCGTCCAGCCGGCGTGGAAGTCCCCGGCGTTGGCGGTGTCCCAGGTCCAGTCCGGTTCGTTCCACAGCTCGTAGGCGGAGATGTTGGTGGCGCCGGACGCCTTGACGGCGGCGACCTGGGTGTCGACCGCGGACAGCCAGTTGTTCCAACCGACCCACTTGTAGGGGAAGTCGGGGTACCAGTCCGGCATCCGGACGACGACCTTCGCCCCGGCGGCCGCGGCCTTGCCCGCGACCTTGAGGGCGTCCCCGGCCGGGGCGGGTTCGCCGTTGGGCAGCTGCGAGCCGCCGGGCGCCATCTGGACGAAGGTGTGGGGCTTGAGGGCCTGCACGAGGCTGTCGCCGGGGCTGGTGGAGCTTGCCAGGCCGTAGAGGCTGCCGGTGGCCACGTGGGTGACGGGGCGCAGGGCCTGGTTCGCGTTGACCACCAGGGTGGTGGCGGCGGTGGGGGCCGCGCCGGCCGGGGTGGCGACGAGTCCGGCGCCGGTGGCGGCGAGGACGAGGGTGCCGGCGACGGCCGCGGCACGCCGGGTCCGGGGGGTGGCTGTGGTCATGTGGTGCTCTCCTGACGCGGGGGTGGGGGCGCCCGGGGTGCCGGGCGTGGAGCGGAAAGCAGCAGCCGGTGATGAGGGTCTGGGCAGCTGGGCCTGTGGTCGGCCGTGGGCGC
>NZ_JBHUWH010000448.1:0-6239 GCF_042670125.1 Kitasatospora sp. NPDC057198
GGCCATGGGGATGTCCTCCTGCGTCCTGCGGGGAGGCGTGCCGAACCGGGGCGTCCGAGGTCGCGGGCCGGTGCGGCCCGCGTCTCGGCGGAGGTAACCGGGCCACCGGCCGCGCGCGCACGCGCGGCCGTCCGGGACTCGAACCCGGTACTGCCCGCACCAAGAAGTAACCCCCGCCTGCGCACCGGACACCCCGGCGCGGTGGCCTCCCGAGATCTGAAGCGGTGCCGGTGGTTTCTTTGGAGGAAGTAACCGGCGCCTGCGCACCGGGAGGTGGCAGTCTGTGTGGAGCTGTGCGTCCAGAGGTCGTGATCGGCGGGGGTGACGTGGAGCTGTTCCTTCAACTGGGCGCACCGGTCGGAACCGGCGGACCCATCCAGAGAAGTAACCCCTGCCTGCGCACCTGGACGGGGTTCACCCTAGCCTGGACGGGTCCGCTGTCCGCACCTGTTTTTCTTCCGCCCCGGAGGTACCCCGTGACCACTCCCCCTGCGTCGGCCGGGCCGGTGCGCTGGACGGTTGCCGGTGCGGCGGGTCTGGTGTACGGGGTCCTGCTGGTCGTCCCGGTCTGGCTGGCGTTCTTCTTCGCCGTGAACTACCCGCTGCACGCACTGGGTTGGACCGACGGAGAGCCGACCGAGAACGACGGCCTGCTGCCGTGGCTGATCCTGGGGGTGCCGCTCCTGCTGCTGGCCGTGCTCGGCTGGGTGCTGGTGGGCCTGCTGGGCCGCCTGGTGCTCGGGTTGCCCCGGAAGCAGTGGCACCGGGTGCGCGCGGGGCTGGCGGCGTTGCCGTCCACCGTCCTGCTGCTGGGCGGCCTGCTGGAGGCGCTGTTCTGAACTCCCTTGCCCGGGGGCGGGGTTCAGGCTTCGCGGCCGAGGGTGGCCAAGTAGGCGCGCCAGCCGCCGTGTTCGGTGATCTCGCGGTGCACGCCGCGTTCGAGCTGGCCGCGGGCCAGCACCATCGACAGCGAGGGGGTGCCGTCGGCCAACTCGATGACGCCGAGCTCCAGTTCGAGCGGTTCGCCGGGCAGGACGGCGTCCCGCAGGTGCTCCAGCGGGAGGTCGTAGAGTTCGCCCTCGATGGCGGTGCCGACGCCGGGGTCGGCGAGCAGGGCGGGGCATTCGTCGCGGATGGAGAAGAAGCGGTAGCCGGGGGCGGTGCGGGCCGGGCCGACCAGGTGGCCGTGGACCTTGGCGTGGAACGGGCCGCCGGTCATCGCCTGGCCGTTGAAGAAGACGCGTGCCATGGTGCTCCTTTCGTTGGGCCGCCCCGTACCGCGGCCGGTGTGAGGGTGCCGGCGGTACGGGGCGGAGCGCGTGGGGCGTTCGCCCGGTCGAGCGGTTCGCTCAGTCGATGAGGGCGAGCGCCGGGAGGGTGAGGAAGTCGGGGAAGTCCTCGGCGAGGGCGACCTGCTCGAACAGCGCGGCGGCCTCCGTCCAGCGCCCGGCGGCGTACGCCTGCTCGCCCGACTCGGCTTCCAGGGAGGCGAGTTCCTCGGCGACGAGGCGGCGGACGAGTTCGGCGGTGGTCTTCTCGCCGGTGTCGGCGAGGACGACGCCGTTGTGGATCCACTGCCAGATCTGCGAGCGGGAGATCTCGGCGGTGGCGGCGTCCTCCATCATGTGGAAGATGCCGACGGCGCCGAGGCCGCGCAGCCATGCCTCGATGTAGCGGACGCCGACCTGGACGGCGTTGTGCAGCCCGGTGTGCGTGCAACTGCCGCCCGCCCCGGCCACGTCGAGGAGTTGGGCGGGGGTGACCTGCTCGGGCGAGCCGGGGTTGTCCTTCTGGTGGGGGCGCTCGCCGAGCACCGCGTCGAAGCACTCCCGGGCGACCGGCACCAGGTCGGGGTGGGCGACCCAGGAGCCGTCGAAGCCGCCGGCGGCCTCGCGCTCCTTGTCGGCCCGGACCTTGACCAGGGCGGCGGCGTTGACCTCCGGGTCCTTGCGGGAGGGGATGAACGCGGCCATGCCGCCGATGGCGTGCGCGCCGCGCCGGTGGCAGGTCTGCACGAGCAGCCGGGTGTAGGCGGCCATGAACGGGGAGGCCATGGTGACGGTGTTGCGGTCGGGCAGCACGTAGCGCTCGCCGCCGTCCCGGAAGTTCTTCACGATCGAGAACAGGTAGTCCCACCGGCCGGCGTTCAACCCGGCGGCGTGGTCGCGCAGTTCGTAGAGGATCTCGTCCATCTCGAAGGCGGCGGTGATGGTCTCGATCAGCACGGTGGCGCGGATCGTGCCGTGCGGGATGCCGAGGGCGGCCTGGGCGTGGGTGAAGACCTCGTTCCAGAGCCGGGCCTCCAGGTGGCTCTCGGTCTTGGGGAGGTAGAAGTAGGGGCCGGAGTTCGGGTCCTGCTCGCCCTTGGCGATGAGCCGGGCGGCGTTGTGGAAGAAGTACAGGCCGAAGTCGACGAGGGCGCCGGCCACCGGTTCGCCGTCGACGGTGAGGTGCCGCTCGTCCAGGTGCCAGCCGCGCGGGCGGACCACGACGGTGGCGAGTTCGGCGGCGGGCTTGAGGGTGTACGCCTTGCCCTGCGGGCCGGTGAAGTCGATCCGGCCCTCGAAGGCGTCGGTCAGGTTGACCTGCCCGGAGACGACGTTCTCCCAGGTGGGGGCGGTGGCGTCCTCGAAGTCGGCGAGCCAGACCTTCGCGCCGGAGTTGAGCGCGTTGATGACCATCTTGCGGTCGGTGGGGCCGGTGATCTCCACCCGGCGGTCGGTCAGGGCGCGCGGCGCGGGGGCGACCTTCCAGTCGGCGGCGCGGACGCCGGCGGTCTGCGGCAGGAAGTCCAGCGTTCCGGTACGGGCGATCTCGGCGCGGCGCTCGCGGCGGGCGGCCAGCAGTTCCTGCCGGCGGCCCTCGAACGTGCGGTGCAGGCCGGCGACGAACTCCAGCGCCCCGGCGGTCAGCACCTCCGCGGAGCGCGGCACCGGCGGCCCGGCGACCGTGACACCGGGGACGGCGGGGGACGGACCCTGATCTGCGGCGGCCATGGGCAGGACTCTCCTTGGGCTGTTCCGTTCTGTACAGTGGAGACTAGTTTCCGCGATACAGAATTTCAACGGTTTGTTGATGATCGCGTGGACTCTACTCCTCCCCGGACATTGAAGGGAACGCTCGTGGCCAGCACCTCCACCGAACGCACCACCGGATCGGTGCAGTCCGTCGAGCGCGCCTTCCAGCTCCTCGAGGCGCTCGCCGACTCCGGCGGCGTCGCCACCCTCAGCGAGCTCTCCGCCACCTCCGGCCTGCCGATGCCGACCATCCACCGCCTGGTGCGCACCCTGGTCGCCCAGGGCTACGTCCGGCAGGACACCGCCCGCCGCTACACCCTCGGCCCGCGCCTGATCCGCCTCGGCGAGACCGCCGGCCGCCTGCTCGGCTCCTGGGCCCGCCCCTACCTGGCCGAACTCATGGAGGCCACCGGCGAGACCGCCAACCTGGCCGTCCTGGAGGGCGGCGAGGTGGTGTACGTCGGGCAGGTGCAGTCCCGCCGCTCGATGCGGATGTTCACCGAGGTCGGCCGCCGCGTCCAGCCGCACTGCACCGGCGTCGGCAAGGCGCTGCTCGCCCAGCTCCCCGAGGACGAGGCCCGCGCCCTGCTCGGCCCCGGCCCGCTCCAGGCCCACACCCCGCACACCGTCACCGAGCCCGCCGCGCTGCTCGCCCAGCTCGCCACCGCCCGCGACCTGGGCTACGTGGTCGACGACCAGGAGCAGGAGATCGGCGTCCGCTGCATCGCCGTCGCCGTCCCCGGCGCGCCCACCCCCACCGCGCTCTCGGTCTCCGGCCCCGAGGCCCGCATCCAGGCCCTCGAGGCCCAGTCCGGCGCCGCGGGCCTGGTCCCGCTGATGCAGGCCATCGCCGCCCGCCTCGGCGAAGTCCTCTGACGGACCGTCAACTCCCGCTCCCCGGCGGTCAGTAGCAGTTCAGCCCCTGGTGCACGTACTCCAGGACGCGGGTCCAGTACGACCCCGGGCCGGGCGGCGGGCCGGGGTCGACGCGGTGCAGCAGGGCGAGGAAGCGCTCCTCGACGCCCTCCGGGTCGAGGTGCTCGGACCGGCTCCGCTCCGGGTCGTAGAGCGGGCGCTCGGCCTCCAGAGCGGACAGCGCCAGGACGAAGCGGTCCGGGCTGCTCGCCACCGGGTGCGCCTCGCCCTCGCCGGGGATGCAGTACACCGCGCCGGTGGCGGTGTCGAGGTGGAAGCTGTCGTCGCCGAAGCCGCCGACGCACAGCCAGTGCGCCGGGTCGAACGGCCCCGCGTACGGCGCCCACTCCCGGTCGCCGATCTCCGCCTCGCCGTCGCAGTACTCCTGGCTCAGCCCGAAGAACACCGTGTCGTCGGGCAGGCCGACGTCCCGCAGGAAGACCCGGGTCGGCCGGTGCGCGATCCGGGCCAGCAGCTCCGGCTCGGCCAGGGTGACCGCCCCCTCGGCGCCGAACAGCGCGGCCACGGTGCCCCGGTCGACCAGGAACTCCCGGTGCAGCGCGTCGTCGGGTCCGGGCGGGGTCCGGAGGTCGACGGTCCGCATCCGGGCGTGCAGCACCTCGACCAGCAGCTCCGCCCGGCCCCGCAGGTGCCGCATCGCCTCGGCGGCGCGCTCCACCCGCTCCGACGAGACCACCCGGTGGCCCGGGACGGCGGCGTCCCCGCCCCGGTCGAGCGCGGCCAGCAGCGCCGCGGAGGCCGGGCCCCCGGGGGCGTCGGCCCCCTCGAGGGCCTCGGTCAGCCGGGCCACCGCGACCTCGTTGACCTGGTCGAGCACGTAGTGCAGCAGGTGCTCCTCCAGGTGGTCGACGTGCCTGCGCGCGGCGGCGGCGCGCCGCTCCGGCGGGCGGGTGGGGTCGGCGGCCAGCGCCACGAGCTCCTCGACCACCTCGCTCTGCATGACCGCGATCACCTCGGCCGCGGCGTCCAGCCGGTCCGCGCACGCCCGGGTGCCGTCCACCATCCCGGCGAGCCGGCCCTCCGCGCCCTCCCGGTACTCGGCGAGCAGCGCCTCGTACACCGGCCCCTCGTAGTGCCCCTCCAGACCGGCCATCACCCGCAGCCCGGCCCGCAGCACCTCCTCCTGCCCGTCCGCGTACTCCCGCACGTACCGGGCGAAGGCCCGCAGCCCGCCCTCGTTCAGCGGCTCCCACTCCACCCCGGCGGCCTCCAGGAACTCCCTTGCGGCCCAGGGCAGTTCGGCCGTCCACGACTGCCCCCCGGCAGCCCCCCGCGAAGATCCCATGCACCCACGCTACCGGGCCGGGCGGACGGGCCGGTCAGACCCCGACGATCAGGGGCCGGTACTCGGTGCCCTCGGGGGTGAAGATCAGCCGGTAGTCGCGGCCGGTGACGGTGGCCCGCTCCCGCAGGCGGGTCAACACCTCGGTCTCGGTGGGGAGTTCGATCCCGAGGGCGGCGGCCGCCGCCACGCGTCCGGCGTCCAGGCCGGGTTCGTCCTCCAGGTAGTCCGCGGCGATCTCCCGGCTCTCCTCGGCGGTGAACTCCCGGCAGTCCCGCCACCAGGGCACGACCAGCAGCAGGCGCAGCAGTTCGGGCAGGCCGACGGCGAGCAGCGCGGCGCCGCCCTCGGAGTCGGCGTACAGGACGGGCCGTTCCTCGCCGCCCTCGCCGCAGAAGAAGTACGTGCCGCCCGCGCCGTCCTTGGCGAAGACCTCCAGCCGGGCCCCGGAGGCGAGGTGGACGGGTTCGACGTGCTCGTAGTGGTCGAGGCTCAGTTCACCGGGCCAGAGCAGGTAGTCGGCCGCGTCCTCGTGCGCGCGGACGGCGTCGATCAGCGAGGGCCCGGGGGCCGGAACGGTCATGCGGGCAGCGTAGCGGCGTGGTCCGACACCACCCGGGGCGCCCGCCGCTACGCTGGGTGATCACCCGTCGACACTCCGCAGGAGGGCCCCGTGCGCCGTCTCTTCTCCCTGCTCGCCGCCCCCGTACTCGCCCTGGGCACCCTCGGCGCCCTGGCCGCACCGGGCGCGTCCGCCGCGCTCTCGGACTCGGACCTCAAGGTGGTCCGCCTCGACCCGGACCCGGTGGCCCCCGGCGGGACGACCACGGTGCACGGCTTCGTCGCCAACGGCGGCCCGCAGACGGCCGCTTCGCCGTTCACCGTGGTGATCGACCTCCCCCCGGGCTTCACTCCCGCCGGACCGTACTTCCCGTCCTCGTGCACGGCCGCCGGGCGGACGGTGAGCTGCGTCTTCCCGGCGGGCCTGCCGCCGCTGCGCTCCG
>NZ_JBHUWH010000449.1:0-6231 GCF_042670125.1 Kitasatospora sp. NPDC057198
CCCCGGTGCGGCGGGCTCATCCGTTCGCGTGCACCGCGTAGAAGGGGCGCTGTTCGGGATGGCGGGCCAGGAAGGCGAGTTGGAGGCCCCGGTCGAGGCGCAGGCGCAGGGCCGGGTCGGCGGCGAGCGAGCGGCCGAGGCGGGCGGCGAGGGCCTGGACGGCGGCGGGGTCGGCGGCGGGGTCGGCCAGGACGAGGGCGAGGGTGGCGTCGGCGTCCGGGGCCGGGGTGAGGTGGGCGGCGGCGACGGCGGGTTCGGCGGCGAGCAGGGTGCGCAGGGCCTGGTGCACCTCGGGGTCCCGGTGCGGGGGGAGGTAGCGGCGGTTCTCCGCGACGGCGCGCAGGCGGGCGCCGGTCAGCTGGTAGCTGACGGGCCCGGCCGGGTCGATCAGCAGGGTGTCGGCGCGCTCGGCGAAGGCCACCATCGCGGCCTGCGGGGCGACCGTCGGGGCCGGGCGGGCGTCCGGACGCCAGGCGGCCATGCTGGCCAGCGAGGTGAAGGCGGGCAGGGCGCGGCGGCCGTCGGGGGCCTCCACGACCGGGACGGCCATGTCGCTGGTCTTCTCGTGCTTGTGCCCGTCGGCGTCCACCTCGACCTCGCCGAGCAGGGCCACGATCGGCACCATCAGCCGGCTCGGGGTGAGGGCGGCCAGCAGGTCGGGCTCGGTGGCCGGGTCCTGCTGCCAGGCGGCGAGGGCGGCGGCGAGGGCGGGGTCGGCGGTGCCGTCGTCCGCGGCGAAACCGGGATCGGGGATGTTCTTGCGCTCCACCCCGTGAGCGTATGCCACGTTTATCCGGGGACGGGACAGGATGGACCGGGGAGGGGGAACGGCCGGGGACGGGGACGGGACGGCCGGGCACGGGACGGGGACGGGACGGCCGGGGCGGGTGAGTGCTGGAGGAGGTGTGCCGGTGGAACGGCGTGGGCGGTTGGCGGTGGCGGCGGTGCTGCCCGGGACGGGTGCGGCGGCGGTGCGCGGCGGCGGGTCGTTCGTGACGGCGAGCACGGTGAAGGTCGACCTGGTGGCGGCGCTGCTGCTGCGCCGGGGCGGCGGGGAGGGGGAACTGACCCCGGGAGAAAGGGAGTTGGCCGAGCTGTCGATCGTCCGCAGTGACAACGCGGCGGCGAGCGAGCTGTACCTGCTGGTCGGCGGCGCGGACGGGCTGGACGCGGCGTACCGGGCGCTCGGGCTGGTGGAGACCGTGGCCGGCCGGAACGGGTACTGGGGGCTGACCACGACCGGTGTCGCCGACCGGGTGCGGCTGCTGCGGCAGGTCTTCGCCGCGGACGGGGGCGCGCTCCCCGGGCGGGCCTGGCTGGCCGGGCTGATGCGCCGGGTGGTGCCCGAGCAGGCGTGGGGCGTCTCGGCGGCGGGCGCGGGCGCGCTCAAGAACGGCTGGCTGCCGCGCAGCGCGACCGGTCTGTGGGTGGTCGACAGCTTCGGCGCCCGGCCGGACGGGACACTGGTGGCGGTGCTCTCCGACGGCTGGCCGGAGCTGGCGCGGGGCGTGGCGGCGGTGGAGTCGGCGGCGCGCTGGGCGGTGGGTACGGTGGAGGCGGCACGACGTGCGGACGGGGGGAGTTGACGACATGTCGACGGTGCGGATCGGGGCGCTGGCGCCGTTGGGCCGGCCCGGGTGGGTGGCGGCGGGGCGGCAGCTGGTGGCCGGGCTCGAACTGGGCGTCCGGGACGTCAACGCGGCGGGCGGGATCGGCGGGCGGCCGGTCGAGCTGCTGGTGCGGGACACTGCGGCGGATCCGGTGCGGGCGGCGGAGGCGGTCGACGAACTGGCCGGGCTGGGGGTGGCGGCGCTGGTGGGCGAGTACCACAGCGTGGCGGCACGGGCGGTGGCGGAGCGCGCCGAGGCGCTGGGCCTGCCGTACCTGTGCTCCTCGGCGGTGCTGGACGGGCTGGTGGACGCGCAGGCCCGCTGGGTGGCGCGGATCGCCCCGGCGCAGTCGTACGGCTGGCGGGCCTACGCGGAGTTCCTGCTCGGCGCGGGCCACCGCCGGATCGCGGCGGCCGTCGCCCCGGGCGGGTACTGGGCGGCGGGGGTGGAGGTGCTGCGCGGGTGCTTCGCGGCGCACGGCGGGGAGGTGGTGGCGTTCGACCTGCGCGGGCTGACGCCCCGGGCGCTGTGCGACGCGGTGGCGGGCAGCGGGGCGGGTGCGCTGCTGCTGCTCGCCGGGCATCCGGAGCCGGCGGTGCCGATCGTCCGGGCGGTGCGGGGCGACCGGCGGCTGCGCGGGCTGCTGCTGGGGGCGCCGGCCGGGCAGCCGGAGTTCGGGGAGTGGCTGGAACTGCTGGGCGCGGACGGCGCCGGCGTGCCGTTCCTGAGCTACCTGCCGGAGCGGCTGGGCCCGCTGGGCGCCCGGGTGGACGCGGAGCTGCGCGAACTGCTGGGCGGCGAGCCGTCGTTCGTCGCGTTCGAGGGCTGGGACGCGATGGCCGTGCTGGCGGCGGCGCTACGGGCGGCGGACGGCGGCGGGGTGCGCTGGCCGGAGGTGGAGGCGGCGGCCAGCCGCGGGGCGGTGCGCTTCTCCCGGGTGCCGGGCAGCGGGGTGTGGCAGTGGGCCTGGCCGCCGGTGCGGGTGGTCGACCGGGACCCGGCGGCTCCGGAGCGCTTCCGCGTGCTGCACACCGTCCGGTAGCGGGCGGCGCGGTAGCGGGCGGCGCGGATTCGGGGACCGATGGATCTACCGCCCGGTAGGGGGATGTGGCAGTCTGCGCCCATGGCACTCGTTGAAACCGCTGCGACCGGCGGAACCGTCTCCGACCGGGCCCGTTACGACCGGGCGACGGCGCACCTGGACGCGCCGCTGGCGATCGTGGACCTGGCTGCGTTCGACGCCAACGCGGCGGACCTGGTGCGGCGGGCGGGCGGCAAGCCGGTCCGGGTGGCGTCGAAGTCGGTGCGCTGCCGGGCGCTGCTGGAGCGGGTGCTGAAGCTGGACGGCTTCGCGGGGGTGATGAGCTTCACGCTGGCGGAGACGCTGTGGCTGGTGGAGTCCGGGTTCACCGACGTGCTGCTGGCCTACCCGTCGGCGGACCGGGCCGCGTTCGGGCGGCTGACGGCGAACCCGGAGCTGGCCCGGCAGGTCAGCGTGGTGGTGGACGACCCGGCCCAGCTGGACCTGATCGACGCGGCCCGGCAGGGTCCGGCGACGGTGCGGGTCTGCCTGGAGCTGGACACCTCGCTGCAGCTGCTGGGCGGCCGGGTGCGGGTGGGCGCGCGGCGCTCGCCGCTGCGCACGCCCGAGCAGCTCGGCCGGTTCGCCGAACTGGTGGGCCGCCGCAAGGGGTTCGAGGTGGTCGGGCTGATGGCGTACGAGGGCCACGTGGCGGGCGTCGGGGACGCGGTGCCGGGGCGTCCGCTGCGGTCGGCGGCGGTGCGGCTGATGCAGGCGAAGGCGCGCGGCGAGCTGGTGGCGCGGCGCGCCGAGGTGGTGCGGCGGGTGCGCGAGGTCGCCGAGCTGGAGTTCGTGAACGGCGGCGGCACCGGCAGCGTGGAGTCGACGGTCGCGGAGCGCGCGGTGACCGAGGTGGCGGCGGGTTCGGGCCTGTTCGTGCCCCGGCTGTTCGACAACTACCGTTCGTTCCGCGGCCGTCCGGCCGCGCTGTTCGCGCAGCCGGTGGTGCGGCGCCCCGGCGTGGGCGTGGTGACGGTGCTGGGCGGCGGGTACCCGGCGTCCGGCCCGGCGGGCGCGGACCGCTCCCCCGTCCCGTACCTGCCGGCCGGGCTGCGCTACGACCCGCAGGAGGGCGCGGGCGAGGTGCAGACGCCGCTGCTGGGGTCGGCGGCGGACGACCTGCTGATCGGCGACCGGGTGTGGTTCCGGCACGCGAAGGCCGGCGAACTGTGCGAGCGCTTCGAGCGGTTGCACCTGGTCGAGGGCGACGCGGTCACCGAGACCGTGCCCACCTACCGGGGCGAGGGCCACACCTTCCTGTGACCCCCGCGGCCCGGCCGGCTAGCGCGCGGTGTCCCGGCGGAACAGCGCGGCCCACAGGAACGGCACGCCGAACAGCTCGGAGCCGTCCGGCTGTTCGCGCATCCGGCGCAGTTCGACCTCGGTGAGGCCGGCGAAGATCCGGCGCAGCCCGTCGGGCGTGAAGGCGAGGCCGCCCTCCAGGCTGCGGGCGCGGTAGAGCTCGGCGTCGGAGAGTTCGCTGCCCATGCCGTCGGGGCCCGCCGCGAAGGCGGTGAGCGCGAGGTGGCCGCCGGGGGCCAGGACGCGGTCGAGCAGCGCCAGGTAGCCGATCCGGCGGTGCGGGGGCAGGTGGTGCAGGCAGCCCGAGTCGACGACCAGGTCGTACGGGCCGTCCAGTTCCGTCGCGGACGGCGCGAACGCGTCGCCGCAGTGGAAGCGGACGTCCGCGCCCGCCGCGCGGGCCCGCTCCTCGCCCCAGGCGACGGCGACGGGCGAGAGGTCGACGGCGTCCACCCGGAAGCCGCGGGCCGCCAGGTGGAGGGCGTTGCGGCCGTGGCCGCAGCCCAGGTCCAGGGCCCGGCCGACGGTGATCAGGCCGCGGTCGAGGTGGGCGGCGAGGCTCTCGTCCGGCTTCTCCGCGAAGAACGGGACCGGCCGGGTGCGGTCGGTGTAGAAGCGGTCCCAGTACTCCCGGCCGTCCCCGGTGGCGAGCCTGCCTCCGTCGGCCTCGGGTGCGGTGCTGAACAGTCCGTCGAGAAGTGCGAAGACGTCCTCGACGGTGCGTACGGTCCGGTCCATCCGGCCCCCCTTCCGGTCTGCTCGGACTCTACCGAGGGGAGGGACGAAAGACCAGGTCAGAGCGGGTGCGGCCGGGCCGCGGGCGGGCCGCTGCCGGGCGCTGGGAACGGCCTCGTCCCCCGGGGCCGGGGGGCTGCTCCGCGGTCGGCCGGGGGCTCGCCGGGGGCCGGGAAGGGGCATTCGGGGGGCGGGGCGGCGGAACTTTTTCGGGGGATTTTCCGGCCGTGTCGGTGCCGGGTGGTAGCCGTGGGGTCCGGGATCACGGCGAAGGGGCGGGTGCACGGTGGACGAGCGGTTGGTCTGGGACTGGCAGCGGGTGCTCGACGGCACGTACGAGGTGTACGCGGGCACCGGCTTGGACGTCCGGACGGTGGTCGCGGGGCTGGGCCGGGAAGTCCTGGACGGCTTCCGGCTGGACGAAGTGCCGTGGGAACGCTTCCAGTTCGGTGCCGGGGAGCCGCTCGGGCAGTACCTGGCGCAGGCCCGGTCGACGGAGCCGGAGACGGCCGGCCGGGCGCTGCGCGAGCTGGCGGATCTGCTCTCGCACCAGGGTTCGGTGTCCGCGCACGCTCCGCTGTGCGTGCCGTTCCTGATCCGCCTCGGGGCGGACCCGGCGGCCCCGGTGCGGGCGAGCGCCCTCCGGCTGGCCGCCGGGGTGTCCCGGGCACAGCACTGGGGATGGGGCACCCGGGAGGAGTTCCTGCGGACGGCCCCGGCGGGCGCGGCATGGGGGTGCGACGGCTACGCGACGCACTGGGTCTACGAGGCGGCGCGCCGGGCCGTCGCCGCCGACGCCGACCTGCTGCTCGGACTGCTGGACGACCCGGATCCGGAACTGCGCCTCCTGGCCTGCGACGTGCTGGCCACCGCGCTGGGCGACAGCGGCGCGATCGCCGCCGCGCTGCGGGAGCGGCCGGCCGTCGAACCGGTGCCGGGCGTCCGGGCATCCCTGGTACTGGCCGCCGCAGAACTGGCCCGCTCCCACCCCGACCCGGGGCCCGTCACCGCCTGGTGCGACACCCTGTGGTCCGACCCGGGCCGCCCGGCGGACCTCCGGCTGCCCGCCGCGATGGCCCGGCTCTGCCTGGACGACGCCCCCGTCCCGGACGAACTGCGCACCGTCCTGGAGGCCCCCGTCGACGACGACCTGACCCGCGTCCTGGACGACCTGCCGTGGTTCCGGCACGTCAGCGAGCCGGACGGCCTGGCCGAGACGCTGCGCCAACTGCTGGGCGGCGCCGCGCCCGCCGCGAACCTCGAGCCGCCGTTCTAGCCGCGCGGGTCGAAGCAGTCGGCGTCGAATCAGTCAGCGTCGGAGTGGTCGGCGTCGGAGCCGTGGAGCACACCGCGGTCCCGGTCCGTTCCTCGGCGGGAGGGGCTGTGGTGGGCGGGGGGGGGGGGGCCCCCGGCGCCCCCCCCACGGGGGCAGACCGCCCCCCCGCGGGGCGAGCGGGCTGGGAGGCGGGGGCCCCCGCGGGAGAGAAAAAAAAACAAACAACC
>NZ_JBHUWH010000450.1:0-6213 GCF_042670125.1 Kitasatospora sp. NPDC057198
GGGCAGGGCCGCGACGGTGCTCCTCGGCGGCAGCCGCACGAGGGCGACCGCGCCGGGGCCGGTCGGCAGCGGTGCGGGGCCGGCGGCGGGCGGCTGCGAGGCGGGGTCGGACGCGGTCCGCAGCAGGGGCAGGTCGGCGCGCACCTGCGTGCCCGCGAAGGTCGACCGGACCGAGAAGCGCAGTGCGTGCGCCCTGACCAGCTGGATGCCGCGCCCGCCGCAGGCGAGCCCCTCTCCCCCGACCGCCCCCGGCCGCCACCGGCCGGAGTCGCTCACGGTGACGGTGAGCACGCGGGCGTCAGCACTCAGCAGCAGGCGGACGTCGGGGCTGCCGCTGTGCCGTACGGCGTTGCCGACCAGTTCGCTGACCACCAGGGCCAGGGCGTAGTCGTCGAGGGCGAGGTCCCATCGGGCCGCCACGGCCCGGGCGAAGGCGCGCAGCGCGGGGGCGGCGGTGCCGACGGCTTCCATCACGCAGCAGGCGACCAGGCGGGGAGCGTGGTGGGGGCCGGACGACGAGGGCGGGCGCACGAGGGTGGGCAGCATCGGAATCTCCCGGGTCTCCCGAGTGGTGTGGGTCTCCCCCCGCTCTCCACGGTCCGTGGCACCGGTGGGCCGGGCAATGGGGGCCGGGTTTTCTCGCGGTACCCAAAGAACCCGACGGCCGGTACGACCGGGCTGGCCCGAAGGCGGATAGGTGAAGCACTCCTTGCCATGTTCATTTCTATTCTCTGCTGTGATTTCTTGATTGAAGCTGTTCCCAGGCGTGGATCCTCCGCCCGATCGTGCTCCTGGAGGACACCATGCGCACCATCCCCACCCTTCTCGCGCACGACCGCGAGCTGATCTACTCCGATGCCGACGAAGCGCCGTCCTGCGCCCGGGCCGACCTGCGCCGCCCGAGCCCCGGGTCACCGGGTCCCAGATCCGGCGCGACCCGGTGACCGGGGACTGGGTGAACATCGCCGGGCACCGCCAGCAGCGCACCTACCACCCGCCCGCCGACCAGTGCTCGCTGTGCCCCTCCCGGGAGGGACGGCCCAGCGAGATCCCGGCGGCCGGCTACTTCGAGGACCTGCTCGTCGCCGAACGCGCCGACGGCGCCCGGATGGTGCTGGCCGGCGAGTACTGGACCGCGTTCGTCCCGTTCGCCGCCCGCTGGCCCTACGAGGTCCACCTCCACCCGCACAGGCGGATCCCCGACCTGACCGCCCTCGATGACGCCGAACAGGCCGAACTACCTTCGCTTCAATTGGAGTTGCTGCGTCGCTTCGACCGCATCTTCCCCGCTCCGTCCGGCGACTCCCCGGCCTCCCCACCCCACACATCGCCGCCTGGCACGAGGCCGGCTCCGAGGAGGCGGACGAACTCGCCCTGCACCTGGAGCTGTTCACGCCGCGGCGCGCTCCGGACGAGCTCAAGTACCTGGCGGGGGTCGAATCCGGCATGGCCGCCTTCGTCAACGACATCGCCCCGGAGGACGCCGCCCGTCGGCTGCGGGAGGTCGCCTCATGGACGGCGACACCACGGCCGCCCCGAGCAGCTTCCCCGACGGGGGCCTGTTCGCCGACCGGCCGCCCACGGGCGGGCGTGTGGGCGGCGCCGGGTCGGGTCAACCTGATCGGCGAGCACACCGACTACAACGACGGCTTCGCCCTGCGCCAGAGCGTGCGGGCCGCGGTCCGGCTCCGCGCGGACGGGGTACCGCGGCTGCACAGTTCCCGGATCGGCGGCGACGCGGTCGAGGTCCGGCCCGCCGGACTCGCCCCGGGCCACCCCTCCCACCGGGCGGCCGAGCCTGCACCCGCATCTCTCCACCCCCTTCGGCCTAAGGACACCGACCGTGAAGATCCCCGTCTCCGGCGAAGCCGGCTACATCAGTTCCACCATCGCCTCCGCCTGCCTCGACAAGGGCATCACCCCCGTCCTGCTCGACAGCCTGGTCACCGGCCGCCGCGAGTTCATCGACGGCCGAACGTTCTACCACGGTGACATCGCCGACGACCCGCTCGTCGACCGGATCTTCGCCGAGCACCCCGACATCGGCGCCGTCGTCCACTGCCCCGCGCTCATCGTCCTCCCGGACTCCGTCGCCGACCCGGTCAGCTACTACCGGGCCAACACCGCCAAGACCCTCGACACCACCACCACCGCCCCCGCCCCGCCCCGCCCGGCGACGCCGCCTACACCCGCAGCGACTGCGCCCGCACCCTGCCGGGCTGGCAGCCCGCCCTCACCCTCCCCGAGGGCATCCGCGACTCGCTGCGCTGGGCCCGCGTCCGCGACACCCGCCTGGGCACCGGGGGCCGATGACCAGCCCTGCCCTCAGGCCGCCGAACCGACCCTCTCCTCTGGGTCCGGCCGAGCAACCGACGGCGGTGTCCCGGCGGACCATCCCCCAATCAGCGGAGAACCAGTCGCGACCACCGGCCCGCGGGCTTCTTCCGTGGGCCGCGCCCTGGTCGTGGTCCCAGGCGAACGAGGCGTTCGGGGTGCGCCTCGGGTGACGGAGCCGGCGTGGACGAGACCAAAGCGCCTGCCGAACCCCTCCTCCCGTCCGAAGGTGTCAAGCAGAGACCGGGGCAGTAGCCGCAGACGTACTGGCTGTAGCCCGAGCAGTCGAATACCACCTGCCACGAGGTTCAACCAAACCCCTGCAGAGGCGCGATCATCCGAGCTCGGCTCCGCTCGGGAGTCGAGGAAGGCAGGTGCGAGCAATGGTTTCGCAGTTCATGGATGCCAGGCAGACGGCCGAGTACCTGAACGTCTCGCTGTCCTGGTTGTACCGGGAAGCGGCGGACGTGGGCCTGGTCCCCTACAGGTTCGGACGGGGCCGGAACGCCAAGCTCCAGTTCAAGGTGTCCGAGGTGAACACCTGGATCAAGCAGCAGCGCGTCCCCGAGTGACGGACTGGGGTGCTGCCTGCTCCTTGCCCAGGAAGGCAGGCAGCACCCCTGCCGCTCAGGCCGCCAGGTCGAGGTTGAGGACCTGGGCGGCGCGGCTGATCGAGCCGGGCATCAGGTGGCGGTAGGTCTTGAAGGTCACGTCGATGCTCCGGTGGCCCATCCACTCGGCGACGTCGGTGATCGGGATGTTGTGGGCGAGGCAGTTCGAGGCGAAGAAGTGCCGGAAGCCGTACAGCACCATCCCCTCGGGGATCTCGAACGTCCCATCGGGCTTGAGCCGCTTCCACTGGTTCTGCAGGTGGTGGGCGAGCATGGGCTTGGACAGGTCGCGCGGGTGGCGCAACAGGTAGCCGTCAACGGTGCCGTAGGTGTCGGCGTACCACTCGATGGTCTGCTTCACCCGGGCCGGCAGCGGGGTGTCGCGGTACTCGCCCGCCTTGCGGTGCTTGAGTGGCGCGTACTGGCCGGTGGCCTGGCTGACCTGTTCGGTGATCCGGTAGACGTCGTCGGCGACGATGTTGTTGGTGTTGACCGCCAGCGCTTCGCCGTTGCGCAGGCCGCTGCCGCTCATCAGGTCGGCGATGACCCGGAAGGCGTCGTCACCAGCGAGCCGGAGTCCGGCCAACTGCTCCGGGGACGGAATGACGGCCCGCTTGGGGTCGTACTGGGGCGGGATGACACCTTGGACGGGATTCAGGTCGTACAGACCGAGGCGTGGGCGTCCAGCAGAATGGCGCGCAGCTTGTCGAAGACGTTGGACTGGGTGGCCAGGCCGACGCCGTTGCGCTCCATGGTGAGAATGAAGGCGTCGACGACCTTGTGGTCGAAGGTGCCCATCCGGCGGCTGCCGAAGGCCGGCAGCAGGTGGTGCTCCAGCAGCGAGTCGAGGCGCTGCAGCGAGGCGGGAGCGAGGCCGCGACGCTGGGATTCACGCCACTGCGCCGCGCACTCGCGGAACTGCATCGGGCCGTACTTCTGGATCCGCTCGGCCTTGCGCTGGTGGTGCGGGTTGTACTTGCGTTCCTGGTAGACCTCGGCGAGCCGGGCCTTCGCCTTGTCCTGGGTGGTGAACCCGGACTCCTCGGTCTGGCGTCCGGCCGCGTTGCGGTACCTGATCTTGTAGTCGTGCGGACACCTGGACCACCGGCTCTCCGGATCGTCGCAGGTCTTGAAGAAGCTGCCCATGCCGCGGACGAGGTTGATCGACGCCACCGCTGACCTCCAGGTCGGTTTGCTGACCGTTTGCTGACCCTGGATGGTCGATCAAGCCCCTGAGCTGGGAAGAAACGCCGGACACGTGATATGTCCTGGATGTTGGTCAGCGCGCCGACGGTGATCCGCTCGGCGTCGCCGCGCAGTACCGCGCCGTACCAGACGCTCGCGCCGGCGGCGACGGTGACGGCGCCGACCACCACCGCGCCGGGGGCGACGAACGCCCCGGGGTCCACCTGCGGGCTCAGTCCGCCGACGGCGGCGATCAGGGGTTCGGCGGCCACGGGGGGCACCTCCGGTGCGGGGCGGGCGGGTTGGCGGGGCGGCGGGTGCCGCGCTCGGGGCCCAGTCTTGCGTACCGAGGGGTAACCGGGCCACCCCGTACGCCGGGGCCTGACCGGGGAGGGGGCGAAGGGCCGGTCAGGGCCGGAAGACGGACAGCACGCCCTCCTCGAACGGCGCCGGGGAAGCGCACAGGTCGCCGGCGGGCGTCCAGCAGGTTCCGGACCTGCGGCGCGGGGTGCGCCGCGTGCTCGTCGCCGTCCGCCCCTCGGTCACCTGCCGTGCCGGGGCGGCCAGTGGTCGAGCGGCAGCGGGCCGCGGGAGCGGACGGTGCGGATCGCGAAGGTGGAGCGGGCGTCGCGGACGGGGCCGACGGCGAGGATCTCGTCCAGCAGCACCTGCTCGTAGCTGGCCAGGTCCGGTACGGCGATCTCCACCAGGAAGTCCGCCTCGCCGGAGACCACGTGGCAGGCGACCACGGCGGGGATCGCGCACAGCGACTCCTCGATGTGCCGGGAGGTCTCCCGCGAGTGCTGCTCGACCCGCAGCGCGACGAACACCATCAGCCCCAACCCGACCCGGTCCCGGTCGAGTTCGGCCCGGTATCCGGCGATCACCCCGTCCGCCTCCAGCGCCTTGGTGCGGCGCAGCGCGGAGGAGGGCGAGAGCATGACGGCCTCGGCGAGGTCGACGTTGGGGGTGCGGCCGTGGCGCTGGAGGTGGGCCAGGATGGCGCGGTCGATGCGGTCGTACTGCTGCGGGCTCGATGACATGCCGGGCACCCTAGCGGTGGCGCTGGCGGAATCGTTCCCGTTTCCCCGTTCTCCCGGCACGGCGTGCCGCTGGATCTCCTCCGCGCGGCACGATCGGCCACGCCGACCCGCGAACCCCCGGCAGGATCCACCACCCGGTTCACTCGGCCCGGCCCAGCCCGAACGCCTCTCCGGCCGCTCGGCATCTTCTGCCGCCGAAGTGCCCTCCCGCGGCAGGATCCACCGCCGGGGGCCCGCCGCGGAGCGGTTTTCGCCAGCGGGTGCCGCGCGGTCCGGGACAGGATCGAGGCATGACCGACACCGCGTCAGCACCCCGTCCCCGCCCCTCCGTCCGCCCTTCCCGCGGCCGTCGCTCCGGCGGCCGCCCCTCCCCCGGCACGCTCTCCACCGCCGGGGCGTCCGCGCTGTACGTCGGTGCGCTGCTCGGTCCCAGCCTGCTGCTGCTCCCGGGGCTGGCGGCGCGCGCGGCGGGCCCGGCCTCGCTGCTGGCCTGGCTGGCGCTGCTCGGGCTGTCCGGCCTGATCGCCACGGTGTTCTGCGCGCTCGGCACCCGGCTGGGCTCCTCCGGCGGGGTCGCCGGGTACACGGCCGCGGGCCTGGGCGCGCGGGCCGGCCGGGCCGCCGGATGGTGCTTCCTGGCCGGCGTGGTGGCGGGCGCGCCGGTGGTCTGCCTGATCGGCGGGAGCTACGCGGCGGCGGCCGTCGGCGCGGACGGCGGCACGGCCGTCCGGGCCGGGCTGGTGCTGCTGGCGCTGGTGCTGGGGGTGCGGCTGCTGGGCGTGCGGACCGGGGCGGGGCTCCAACTGGTACTGGTGTCCGGGCTGGTGGGCCTGGTGCTGCTGGCGGTGCTGGGGTCGGCCCCGGCCGCCCGGACCGCGCACTGGACGCCGTTCCTGCCGCACGGCTGGGCGGGCGTCGCGCGGGCCGCGCCGCCGCTGATGTTCGCCTTCGTCGGCTGGGAGGCGGCCGCCTCGCTGACCACCCGGCTGCGCGACCCGCGCCGCCAACTGCGCCGGGTGGTGCTGATCGCCTTCGCCGGG